>JBGUSD010000175.1:0-3385 GCA_045132355.1 Candidatus Gastranaerophilaceae bacterium | reverse complement strand
TAAAGAGTAACGACAAACAACTTTCTTCAGAAGCAGAAAAAGAATTTGCCCAAACTCTTAAATCAATAATAGAACCGCCTAAAAATCTTGATAAAAAAGGTTTAAAGAAATTCGTAGGCGAAGCTAAAGCAAAATTGAGAAGCATTGCGTTAGCTGACTTTGCAAACGAATCAAAAATAACACTTGAAGCTGGCGGCAAAAAGGTTGCAGGTAACCTTAATGACGTAATAGACAGCATAAGTTCTCTTTCTAAAACCTTCTTCTCTCCGAAGGTAAAAGAATCATTTAAAAATGCTGCAGATTTTGCAGGTGTTGAATTTGTAAAAGCGATGAAAAACTTCAGCACAAAACGTACTTTGCTTGGCTTGGGTATCGGTGCTGCAGTTGGTTGCAGTATTCAACCGTTGAACATATACAGAACCAAGAAAAGAACGGGCAGTGACGGTTTTGTAGGAGTTGACGGAAGACAAAAAGATAATTCTTTCGGGTTCAAAGTATTAAAAGGCGTTGCCGCACTTGCTTTTGCAACAGGAGCAATCCTTTCAATTGGCAATCCTAAGAATTTATTAAAAAATATCCAATACAAATCACTTATACCGACACTAAACCAATTCAAACTTGTATATGGTTTGACTATCGCTTCAAGATTCTTATCCGCACGTGATAAGGATGAGTTACGTGAAGCAGCAGTGAAAGATACTATCGGATTTGCAAGCTGGCTAATCTTGGGCAACTTCGTTGCAAAAGGTACTCTAAAAGGCCTTAGCAACTTGTTCAAGAGATCAAAAGGCATCGACCTTGGTATTGTCGGCAAAACACGTGATGAAATTCTATTCAAGGCTCTAAAAGATAAAGGTATCTCAACATTAAAGGACGGAAAAGCTCTTAGATTCAAAGAGTTATTGGCAAAACTTCCTATTGAAGATACGCTGACAAGGACAAAACTAAGATTCTTTAACCTTGCACAACTTGCAGGATATGCATTCTCAGGTATTGTACTTGGTGTTGGAGTACCTAAATTAAACATCTATATGACAAAGAAAAATGATGAAAAACGTAAAGCAAGATTGGCAGAGCTAAAAAGTTCAACTTTTGATATGCTTCAACGTTCTGAAAACGTAGCATTTATGAAAGACCAACTCAAATCAAGACAAATTATATAGTCTTACTTTTGAGCATTAGCGCCGCTTACGACTTCTATAATTTCATTTGTAATTGCATATTGACGTGTCTTGTTGTACTGGACAGAAAGCTCTGAAATCATTTTTTCAGCATTAGATGTTGCAGCAGACATAGCAGTCATACGCGAAGCAAGTTCGCTTGCCTGAGCCTCTAATATTGCCTGATAAATAATATTTGTAATATAGATTGGCACAACCGTCTGCAAAATCGATTCCATATTTGGCTCAAACTCCATAATAGGATCAATTTTATGACCTTCGACTTCCGGTTTTTGAACAGGCAGAACAGTCCAATCTTCAACAAAATAACTCATCATATTCTTAAATCTGGTTGTAACAATTTCAATTTTGTCAATTTCTTCATTGACAAAATACCTCGCAATATCCTCTGTGATCAAATTAACCGCTGACGGAGTAGGATTATTTGCAACATCCAGATATTCGCCAACCACTTCACAATTCAATAATTTACATCTCTTTTTAAGAACAGAAGCCCCCTTCATACCGACAATAAAGAGCTTGCTTTTAATCCCTTGATCAGAATACTCTTTGACAAGCTGAACCGTTTTTCTTATCACGTTTGCATTGTAAGCGCCGGCAAGACCTTTATTAGATGTTATGACAAGAATACCAACTTCATCAACCGGACGAGTTTTTAAAAGACATGGATAATCATCAACCGGACTTTCAATACTAATGTTTGGATATGGCATATTACCAACAGAACTCAAAAGGTTTGCAAACATAGTATTTAATTCTGCCGTAAATGGCCGTGAAGCCTTAACGGAAGTTTCTGCACGCTTAACTTTTGCCGCAGCCACCATTTTCATAGCTTTGGTAATTTTTTGCGTACTTTTAACACTCTGTATTCTGTTTTTGATATCCTTTAAACTTGCCATTAAAACGTTTTCCTAAACCCTTCTAACGCATCTTTGAGTTCTTTTTTATCGTCGTCCGATAAAGCACTACCGTCATTGAGATTATCAGACAGAGCCTTATGATTTGCTGCAAGGTGTGCGAACCACTCTTTTTTAAATCTTTCAATATCAGATGTTTTTACATCATCAAGTATGCCTTCATTTGCCGCAAAAAGAATACTTACTTGTTCTGCTACACTCAACGGATTATATTGAGGTTGTTTCAGAATTTCTGTCAACTTTTCACCCCTAAGCAACTGATTCTTTGTTGCCTGATCCAAATCTGATGCGAATTGAGCAAACGCTTCCAATTCTCTAAATTGTGCCAAATCAAGTCTCAATTTACCGGCAACTTGCTTGATAGCCTTTGTTTGAGCAGCGCCACCAACACGGGAAACTGAAATGCCGGCATTTATAGCAGGTCTTACCCCTGAATTAAACAAATTTGATTCCAAGAATATCTGACCGTCTGTAATTGAAATTACGTTAGTCGGAATATAAGCCGATACATCACCCGCCTGAGTTTCAATAATAGGCAAAGCAGTAATACTACCTCCGCCCAACTCATCATTCAATTTGACAGCACGTTCAAGTAGTCTTGAGTGAAGGTAAAAAACGTCACCAGGGTATGCTTCACGTCCCGGCGGTCTTTTAAGAAGCAAACTCATTGCACGATACGCCTGAGCATGCTTTGACAAATCATCATACACAATTAAAACAGACTTGCCCTGTTCCATAAATTCTTCACCAATTGCAACACCTGCAAACGGTGCAATATATTGAAGCGGTGCAGATTCATTTGCGGTTGCGGAAACAATAATCGTATAATCCATAGCCCCGCTATTCTCAAGGGTTTTAGCCAACTGCGCAACCGTAGATGCTTTTTGCCCAATCGCAACATATATACAAATAACATCTGTATTCTTTTGATTAATAATCGTATCAATTGCAATCGCAGTTTTACCTGTTTGTCTGTCGCCGATAATAAGTTCACGTTGGCCTCTACCGATAGGAGTCAGAGCATCAATAGCTGTCAAGCCTGTTTGAAGCGGTTCATGGACTGATTTTCTTGTGACAATACCCGGCGCAACACGCTCTATCGGTCTTGTTTTGTCAAACGAAATTTCACCTTTTCCGTCAAGCGGTTTACCCGTAGGGTCAATAATTCTGCCAATCAGAGAATCCCCAACAGGAACTGATGCGATTCTGCCTGTTGTCTTAACCGTCATTCCCTCTTTTATCTGTGTATATTCCCCAAGAATTACAACACCTACACTATCTTCATCA
>JBGUSD010000174.1:0-3480 GCA_045132355.1 Candidatus Gastranaerophilaceae bacterium | reverse complement strand
TCAACACTGACTGTTGCCTTGTCGCCAAGCTTCATTATAGAACCTTTACCAAAATCTTTTTCAATTTTTTCTATTGCAAGTTTTAGTGCTTTATTTCTTTCTTCCAAATTTGTTGTATTAACAGCAGTTTCTTCTTTTGTAGCCATAATTTATTCCTCTATGTTTTATTTTTCCATACACTAATAGTACTCTGTACACACGTCAGAATCGGTCGTTTTCTATTTATAAAAATCAAATTTTACAGAGAACTAATCCCAAAGATGACGTTCTTTTTTCTTATATAATCCCAAACCAACGTGCTTAAAGCTATTCAAATCGTTTTTAAGCTGGTATACTTCTTTATTCAAATCTATAATCTTTTGTTTAAGGGTTTCGTTGTCAGTTTTGCAACGAATAAGCTCAACCACAACTTCATCCATGCCTTCAAGTTTTTCGTCAATAACTTTTGCGATCTTATCGCTCAGGTTAGACTCCATGTCACGAATTGAAGTAAGAATACTAGCAACCGCAGATACTTGTTTGTCTGCAACAGCCGGAAGATTTTTTTGAACTTGTCTCAAATGTTTTACCTCATCATATGAAAAATAAGTTTGACCCTTAGTATTTTTCTTAGGCAAAATAGATGCACGTTTGCAAAGATCAACAATCTCTTTGTTATCGGCATTCAAAATATTTCTAACCTCTTGCGGTGATAGTGTTTTAACCCCTGTATCTTCCATTTATTATATCCCTCAAAACCTTCTCAATTATATTTTATTAAATTTGCCTTAAAAATACAAATAATTAACCCATTTTATTGTTACATCGCTTAATATAGTTAGTCACAATAAAAAAGAGCCTATACAGGGGCTCTTTTTTACAACTTGTAATCTTAAGATTAAACAGCTTTTTGGACTTTACCTGCTCTCAAGCAAGAAGTACAAACTTTGATTTTCTTAGTTTGACCGCCGACAACTGCTTTTACAGTTTGGAGGTTAGGTTCTTGAGTGTGTACAATTTGTTTATGAGAGAAAGTTAATTTCGCTGCTTTGATCGGCTTTTTGCCACAAATTTCACATTGTTTTGACATAGTAACATTTCCTTTTCTAGCTAGTTGTGTAATATAATAATATATTAAAAATCCAAATAATCAAGTGGCATGTTAAAAATGGTTAAGTTTTCGGAAGGCAGTTTAAAAAGTCGTTAAGACTATAAGACGTTAAGTCGTTAAGTTCGTTAATGCCTTCGGCTGGATAAGAGCTTACCCTCCTACCTTCCTATCCTCTTATCCTCCTGTACTCTGTTCCCCTGTAAAAAACTTACCTGATTTTTCTACCCAAAGACAATCCCGCAGGAAGGTTTAGAACAACATTTTCATAATCAGGGTGCGCATTTATTGCATCTACAAACGGCTTGCATTTTTCCTCATGCGACAACACATTATCACAAGCTATAAAACCTCCGACATTCAAATGCGGATGAATAAGGTGAAAATAGTCAATATACTCTTTTTTATTCGCATCAACAAAAGCAAAATCTATTCTGAAATCCTCAGGCAAATCTCTCAACACATCACATGCAGAACCCTGAACAATTTCAATACAGTCAGAGACTCCGCATCTTTTAAAGTTTTCTCTTGCTATAGAAAATCGTTTTTCCCAAAACTCAATGGTCATAAGATGCCCGCCATTTTCCTTGACCGCTTTGCCAAGCCAAATTCCTGAGTATCCGTTTGAAGTTCCGACTTCAACAACATTTTTGCACTTTGCCCCTTTGATAAACGTGTACAAAAACTCCGCTGTTAATCTTGAAATATTCCAAAAACTCTTTTGGGTTTCTTCAAGAGAGGCTAAAACTTCTTCTGTTGTATCGTCAAAATATTTTGTCATTTGTTAATTTTCGGAACTCTGTCTGTAACCACAATAGATCTAATAGGAACATCAATTGCACTCGCTTTTACAACCTGTTTTGCAGCCATATCCAAAACGCAATAGATTGAAGCTCTTGTGTCAGAAACCATTGCAAAATTAGTATCTTCTATTCTGTTAATGTTTGTAGAAAAACCTTTTGTATTCAAATATATTGAATCTGTCAACTCATCTGTTTTGGTATCATAAACCTGTACAACGTTATCAACAGCACCCAATATAAATAAATTATTTTCATAAGTTGCCATATCAACAGGCTTTTCACATATTTTAGTTTCTGCTATCAAGCCGTTTGTATCGTAATCAATAATTGCCAAATGGTTTTTTGTTCTGCTTGTTATATATATCTTATTGTTGTTGAATGCAATTTTTGAAACATTAGGGAATTTGCCAATGTCTTTTAGCAAGTAATTATTGTCCAACTCTATTGCCCAAATTTCGTTTGTCTTTTTGTCAAAGTAGAAAAGTTTTGTTCCGTCATCACTGAGAGTCAACTTTTCACACATACCGTTAACTTTAATTTGTTTTGAAAGAGTCATGTTTTCAAGATTTACAATATAAATGCTCTCACCCAAGCCGCTTCCGACATAAGCAATTTTTTTGTCTTTATCAATAATAATCTGATCCGGAACTGTCGGGAAATGAATTTGTTTTATTATATCTTCATCAGAAAGCGAGATAACATTTAATATGGTGCTGTCAAATGAAGTTACAAGAAGATATTGATTGTCCCAACCTGCAATACTGTTTGGAACATGATTTTGCTTCAGGGCATAGGCCGGAGCTTTGTTTTCGGAATTTATAACCTGAATATTTTTTGCATAACCTGTTGCGACATAGAAGGTCTTTTCCTTCAATTGCGGAGCAGGAGTAACTGCATTTGCACCGTTTTTAGGTGTTGTTGTTACGACCTTGAGACCATCACTCTCTGCCATTTCTATCTGTAGGTTTCCGATAATACCCTTCAGATTTTCGGGGATAATAAGTCCTCGCGGAACCAACATATCTTGCGGAAGAAGTCCGTTTGTAATTTCTGACGGAACGGTTGACGGTGCAAGAACCGTTTTCTTTCCACTCTTATCACTTATGACCTTTAAAAGCACGTAATCATTATTGAATATAACTATTTCAGGCTTTTGATTTAAAGTTTTGCCTGCCGGTATAGTTGATTTTACGGCAATTTGTTCAACCTCAACGGGTTTTGCAGGAAACAACGGCAAATATAAAGTTCCGTCTTGCAAGATGATAATGCCGTCAAATCTGAAATTTGTTTTCGGAAATGTTGTTCCAATATAATCTTGAACCTCTGTTGGGATTTTAGCCGCCTGAACAGCAACTGAGGTTGACAACATTAAAAGTAAAATCAATAATAATTTACGCATTGTTAAAAACTCCTTTAACTTTTGACATCAACGTTTCTTGGGGTTTTTTACCTGTGTTAATTTCGTATAATCTTTTATATAAATTCTTTTCTTCATCACTCAACTGTGTCGGAGTTTTTACCGTAACCACAACGATATGATCCCCTCTTTGAGAAGGTCTTGAAATCACCGGAACTCCTGCACCCTTGATT
>JBGUSD010000173.1:0-10485 GCA_045132355.1 Candidatus Gastranaerophilaceae bacterium | reverse complement strand
TTCACGGCTTGGCCGGAGAATTGGCTTCAAAAGATTTGACAGAGTATTCTGTCATGGCAAAGGATGTCATTGATTACATTCCTAGTGCTATAAAAACTCTTGAGGCTAATAAGTAAATTTACCCATAACAACACGTTTTGAAGCACCCGTACATGACGGCACATTGTTTGGAACATTATAATACGCACAGTATCCTAAAAGAGCAAACGCCATCACTTCTTTAAAATTGTTTGATATTCCGTAATCCTCGTGCGTTTTCAATTCAATATGTTTTGGAATGTAAGAGCGTAAAAACTTCATAATTGCGGGGTTATAAGCACCGCCGCCGCCAACAACAACCTCTTTTATATCTGTTACAGGATATACAAATCTCTCATAAGCCGATGCAATGGTTTTTGCTGTAAGCGCCGTAACAGTTGCAATAATATCCATCTTATCCTCAGGCGCAAATCGCAAAGCGTTCTCTATATACTTAGTCGAAAAATATTCTCTCCCTGTAGTCTTTGGCGGAGTCATAAAATAATACTCATCCTGCATAAGACAATCCAACCAGCTTTCACAAACATTACCCGATAATGCAATCTTACCGTCTACATCATATGGTTTGTTATAGAATTTTTGCATGCAATAGTCTATCATTATGTTACCCAACCCCGTGTCGAAACCAAAGGTCTCGTGATTGTCAGATACAACAGTCACATTTGATATTCCGCCGATATTCTGAACTGCGGCATTTTTAAACCACTTTTCATCAGCAAAACAAACCAAAGGTGCACCCTGTCCGCCAGCGGCAATATCGGCTTCTCTAAAATTTGACACAACAGGACAACCTGTTTCCTGTGCAATAACAGAGCTTTCACCTATCTGTAATGTACTTTTTAATGACACATTATCTATTTTTTCATCAAAAGGATAGTGGTATATTGTTTGACCATGACTTGATATAAAATCAGGTTTTTCAAACTCTGAAATAAGAGTTTTGCAAGCGTTTGCGAAACAATGACCTATTGCAAAATTCATCTGGCAAACATCTTTTATAGTAGCATTGCCGCTAAATAACTGAAAAATCTTAGATCTTATGTGCTCCGGATATTTATAGTTTATCCCTGAAATAAGCTTTACACTCATATCAGGATGCACCTCACACAAACCAGCATCAATACTGTCACATGAAGTCCCTGACATAAGTCCTATTACACGTTTAACTTCCAATTCTTCCATACTTATATAATATAAAAAAGCTTGCGTTCACGCAAGCCTTACAACCAACTCCCCAAATTCTCCCAAATTATTGTTAAATCTTTAAATTTTTTCATATCTCCTAATTACTACTAAAAAATATCCCTAATCTGTTTAAGCCATCACCTCTATTTCTTTTTCTACTAACTATCCTAACCCTAATCCGGTAGCCAAGTTTATAACCTTAACCCCTTCCTCTTGATTATTAATTTAGAACTAAGTCACATGATTGACAAGTAAAAAAAAATTATAAAATTTTTACAATCGACCATGCCCCTTGTATCCATAAGCAAAAATTCATCTTCTTAAATCTTAATGAAGAAAATTTAATGAAATTACGTTAAATTTTAGGCATTTTTTTGTTGACAATTAAAAATTATAGGAAAAGCATGCCACAACTCAAAAACTTATTGTAAAATATAATTATGAAAGAATTTATGAAAACAGATAAGGTAACATACAATTTGATGTCGTTTACAGCATTCAAAGCTCTTCTGCTGTTTTCTTATCTTTTGGAAGCACCAAGATCTTATGAAGAAATAAGATCCTACTTTGCAAAAAACAAATACCTGAATGAAACAATTTCAATAGACACACTTAGGGTTTATATAAACTCCCTTGAGCGTATGGGATGCGAAATAAGACGCAGTAAAAAATCTGAAGGATCAAAATATCACCTTTTAAAGCACCCGTTTGAAATCTTTTTTTCTGACAAACAAATAGAAAGTATACTCAAAGTATTCAAAACACTTTCAAAAGACATTGAAGCTGAGGAACTTATTGTCCTGACAGAGTTCTTAAAGAAGATATCAGAACACGTAGAGAATGAAAGCCTTAAAAAGACTCTCGAAAACATCTCTCCTCTAACAAAATTAAACAATGAGATATTGAATGCACTAATAAATGCCTGCAACAACAAGGATGAAATTGTAATTACCTACAACTCACCAAATTCCGGTATAAAGAACATTGAGGTTTTGGCAGAAAGAATTCATGTCAAGAACAATAAAACATACCTTTACGGCAAAAGCAAACAATACGAAAATGGTGCAGAATTTATGGTTTCAAGAATAACAAAAATTCCTGCCATAAAACTTGAACACACAATATTTGAAAAGGATTCTCCGTATATTGTAACTTACGAACTTTTAGACGAAACAATTCCTCTAAATGAAAACGAAGTTATAAAAAGCAAAAAAGCAAATTCCATAATCGTAGAACTTAATGCAAAAAATGAATTTTTTGCGAAACAACGTATTCTATCACTTGGCAGCAACTGCAAAATCATAACACCCGAAAACCTTAAAAAGGCTGTAATTCAAGAGTTACAAAAGATGAAAGAAGAATATGTCAGATAAAAAATATAAAGAAAAATATAACGAAGGATGTATCAAAATCTTTAAACTTCTCGAGCTTTTGAGAGAGGATAAGGCTGACTACAATGATGTAATCGATATTATTTCCGGCGATAAAGAAACTCCTGAAAAACCGCATGTTACCCTTAATAAATACCTGAATACATTGAAAGTCTTTGGATTTAAAGTATACAAAGACAATAAAAAATTCAAAAGCACAAACCTTCCTTTTGGAATAAATTTAAGTATAAACGACTTAAAAGCAATAAATATTCTGGAAAAAATACAACCAACATTGCCTGAAGGTAAAAACAAAAAAAATTTAAAAGATTTTATTGAACATATAAAATCAAGACTAAGTGAAACATCAATAAACAATTACAATAAAATATCCAATAATGACCATAAAGACTACTCTTTTTACTATTCTACAATGAGAGAACAACTTGAAAGGGCAGAGGCTCTGTGCGAAGAAACAGGTAAAATAATTCTCACATATCTTAGAAATAAAGAAGAAGTGAGCGTTCAATGTGCTGCAGAAGAAGTTGTTTATGACAACAAGAACGCCTACTTAAAAATATATAAACTCAAAGAAAATGAGAGAGAAAATATACTTGTAACAAATATTCTATCAATAGAATACATGCATTCTCAAAAAAGCTTAATAGAGAATTCAAAAACCGTAGTATTCAGATTAAAAGGAAGACTTGCTAAAGCATATACCCTAAAAGACGGAGAATATGTCAGGGATATACTGAATGACGGTTCAATAATTGTCGTAAATCAAAAAGAGCCGACAAATGAATTGATAAAAAGGCTTATGAAATACGGTTCCAGCTGCACCGTCGAAGGGCCTGCAGATGTGAAACAAAAGATAATCCAAGCCATAAACAATTCATTAAAAAACTATGAATAACATATTTTAACAATAAAAGTTTTTTAAACAAGAACGTGATAACATATAAATATGTCATACGTACCATTGCATGTACACAGCGAATATTCTCTTCTGGACGGGGCAATAAGGATTAACGAGCTTGTTAATTTCGCAAAAGAAAATAACATGCCGGCGGTTGCCTTAACTGACCACGGGGTTATGTACGGAGATATGGAGTTATATACAACCGCAAAAGAAGCAGGAATAAAACCTATTCTTGGCAGTGAATTCTACGTACATAACGGAGATATTGAAGAAAGGAACAAGGATAACAACCCTTGTAACCACTTGATTTTGCTGGCAAAAGATAAAACAGGATACCAAAATCTGATAAAATTAACGTCCATTGCCTGGTGCAAAGGTAAATATGTAAAACCGCGTATTAACCATGAATTGATAGAAAAACACCACGAGGGTCTGATTTGTCTTTCTGCTTGTCTTGCAGGTGAAGTATTGCAATCCATGTTAAAAAACGACCTTGATAACGCATACGAAACTGCAAAATGGTATAAAAATATCTTCGGGGAAGACTATTATATAGAATTGCAAGACCACGGACTTGAAGATCAAAAACGAACAAACCCACAGCTGATTAAACTTGCAAAAGATTTGGATATAAAACTTGTCATTACAAATGACTCACACTATTTGAGAAAAGATGATGCAGACATGCACGATACTCTGTTGTGTATGCAAACAAACAGTGACAAGGACGATCCTGATAGATTTAGCTTCCCGAACAATGAATTTTACGTAAAAACAGAAGATCAACTGAGAAATGCTTTCAAATGGATGGACGATCAAACCTTCGCCGAATGTATGAAGAACACAGTTGATATTGCAGAAAAATGTCACCTAATGCTAAACCTTGGCAAAAGTCCGCTTCCTGAATACAAAGTTCCGGCAGGTTTTGATACAGAAACTTACCTACAACATCTTGTATATGAAGGTTTGAAAAAGCGCTACGGCGAAATTTCCAAAGATATGAGAGAACGTGTTGACTATGAACTCGGTGTAATCAACCAAATGGGTTTTGCAGCATATTTCCTAATCACGTGGGATTTTATCCATTATGCAAAAACAAACGGAATACCTGTTGGTCCGGGTCGTGGATCTGCAGCAGGATCTGTCGTTGCATACGCTCTTGAGATTACGGATTTGGACCCGATTAAGCACAAACTATTGTTTGAAAGATTTTTGAACCCTGAACGTTTCACAATGCCCGATATTGATATAGATTTTTGTATTGAACGAAGGGGCGAAGTAATAGATTACGTAACGAGAAAATACGGCGAAGACAGAGTATGCCAGATTATAACCTTCGGTACATATGCCGCAAAAGCCGCATTCAAAGGTGTTGCTAGAATTTTACAGGTACCGTTTACGGAAAGCAACAAACTTGCAGGGCTCATTGATCCTGCAATAGAACTTGCAATGAGTATTAATGATAAAGCAAAAACGCTTAAACAGGCAATGGAATATGACGGCTCCGAGTTAAAAGCGATGTATGACCGAGATGAACAAATTCCTGTCAACCCCGTTGAAGAAGGCAAGACCGTTGGTATCAAAAAGTTGATAGACCTTGCAATCGGGATAGAAGGAATAAAGAATAACACAGGTACACACGCTGCGGGTGTTATCATAGCACCTCAACCGCTTGATGAGATATTACCTGTTCAGCCTTCAAAAGATGGCATTATCCAAACAGGATACCCGCCTCATGATGTTACAGAAGTTTTAAGCCTGTTAAAAATGGATTTTTTGGGGTTGAGAAACCTTACAACAATATACAAAACAGTTGATTTGATAGAAAAACGACAGGGGATAAAACTTGATATAAATAATATTCCTCTCGATGACAAACCGACTTATGATATGCTCATAACAGGCGACACTGATGGCGTATTCCAGCTTGAATCACAGGGTATGAAAAACCTTGTTAAAAAGTTAAAACCTGACGTATTTGAAGATTTAGGCGCATTAGTTGCACTATTCAGACCTGGGCCGCTTGATTCCGGGATGGTTGATGACTTTGTAGAAAGAAAACACGGCAGACAAAAAATAACGTATGCGCATCCGCTGCTTGAACCTGTGTTAAAGGATACATACGGAACGATTGTATATCAAGAACAGATTATGCAGGTATTTCAGGTTTTGGCTGATTACACACTCGGTCAAGCGGATATGGTTCGCCGTATGATGGGTAAGAAAAAGGTTGATGAAATGGAAAAACAAAGAACCAAATTCATCGAACGCTCAGCCCAACACGGAATGACCTCAAAAGATGCAGAAGCTCTGTTCAACCAGATTTTAGCATTTGCATCATACTGCTTCAACAGGTCGCACTCAGCCGCATACGCATTTGTAGCATACCAAACCGCATATTTAAAATGTCACTACCCTGTTGAATACTTGTCCGCACTTTTATCAAGCGTTGCCGGAGATCAGGAAAAGACACAGCTATATATAGAAGTTGCACTCAAAAACGGGATTAAGGTTATGCCGCCTGATATAAACAAATCAGATGCGGTTTTTGCACCTGACGGAGATGTAATTCGTTTTGGTTTGGCTTCAATCAAGCAGGTCGGTGATGTCGTTGTAGAAAGCATAATCAAAGAGAGAGAAGAAAACGGCGAATTCAAATCAATATACGATTTTTGCAAGCGTGTTGATCCAAAATGCACCAACAAAAGAGTTTTAGAAGGATTAATAAAGTCAGGAGCATTTTCAAGCATTGAAAAAAGTAAAAAGCAACTGATTGAGAATATGGAATACATAGTTGCGACCGCAAACAGAGAGGCACAAGCCAAAGAACTTGGGCAAGGCAGCTTGTTTGCAGGATTAGAAAACAGTGATGACTTTATGGGAACAAAATTCCAACTATCAGGAAGTGATGAAGAATATGACCAAAGACAGTTGCAAAATTTTGAAAAAGAATTTTTGGGATTCTACGTTACAAGCCACCCATTGTCAACAATTAGGGATAAACTGCCATTTTTGATGACACATAAGATTACGGAAGTAAATGAGCAGCCAAACGACAAATATGTAACCATATGCGGACTAATTACCGCAACAAAACAGATACCGACAAAGAAAGATCCGACAAAATTCATCAGGTTTGTAACGGTGGAAGATTTGTCTGGGAAAACCGATGTAATATGTTTTAATAATAAACTGGCAGAATTTGCACCGTTTTTAGAGCCTGAACAAAGAGTAATCATATCAGGCAAAGTCAGCAGACGTGAGGGTGATGAAGCTTCCTCCATAATTGTCGATAGCGTAAAACCTGTAGATAATTCAAATATATTAACGATAGAAATAAAAGACGAATTGAAATACGAAGAATTGTTCTTACTAAAGAATCTTTTGTGTGAATACAAGGGCTCAGATCCTGTTATCATTAAACTTACAGATGACACAGGAGAGGTAAAGGTTTTGTCTGCGTCAATGTTCTGGGTAGATGCAAGCAACGATCTTGCAAACAAGATAGAAAACAAGTTCAAAGATAGAGTAATTTTGAACATAAAATCGTTAGATAAAGCAGAAGCAGTTACTGTATAAAATAAGTACTTGCAAAAAAAAATTGCTCATGTATAATAAGAAATGTACCCGATATGCGGGGGTAATTCAGTGGTAGAATGCTTCCTTGCCAAGGAAGATGTCGCGAGTTCGAGCCTCGTCTCCCGCTCCATAAAAGACCGATGGACTTTTGTTCAGCGGTCTTTTATTATGCAGAGATATTGGCTCGAACTTGCTTCTGTGAGCCTCGTTGCTTCAGCTCTTGGCGAAGTATGAGCCTTAGAGATGAAGTACCAAAAGACAAAAATATATTAACTTCCACGAGTTTATACACGGTCTCCCGCTCCATAAAAAAGACTCATCATTTGATGGGTCTTTTTTATGGACTGAGATAGTGGGTTGAAAAGGCTTTTTGCAACGCAAAATACGCGATACAAAACGAACAGACGAGTTTACGAGTCTTGTGAGCTTGTATCCGAAGCACGAAGTGCGTAGGTGTGAGAGCCGAATTTTACAGTTTAGAGATGAAGTACCAAAAGACAAAATTTATATTCAGACATTAGCAATTCAGCATTTTATTCAACTTTTCCTGATAAGTTCTGCGCAAATCAGCTTTGTCTATATCGCCATCGCCATCTCTGTCTCTTACTTCTTCGTAATATTTTTCGCCACGTCTTACTAAAACATCACGTGTTGCATATGCCGGCAAGAAGTTTATCGCAAAAATATCTTCGCCTTCAAGATATCTGCCGCCAAATTGTTTTGTATGTTCAATAAAATATCGTTCAATGTAATCTAATTGTTGTAATGCAGATAAAGTTTTGAACTTTTCCGTACCGCCGACCATTTTAACATATTTTGAACTTGGCAGTAACTGACTTAATCCAACTGCACCTGATGATTTGTTAACCGCATCTGTTCTGAGACTTGATGATGCATACATTTTTGCAAGCAACGCCATAGGATCACAATTTATCTTTTTTGCAATCTGTGCAACTCTTTCAAAGAATTCAACAGTCAAACCTCTTTTTTGTGCAATACCTTTACATTTGCTGTAAAGTTGTGCACCTATTTCTTTAGAATCGCCACTCATAGGTGTACGAACTGTATTTGCAGCAGAATTAGTTGATTTATTTGAAGATAATGTTTGAGTAGTTGCAGGTTTAGATGTAAAAGAGAATAAACTTGGACAACTCCAAGCAGGTAAACTAAACTGCATTACATTATTCCAAACAGAATTCAAACCATTGAAAGACTGCATAGGCAAAGCATAATTTGCGATATTAAACTGAAATAGCGGCGGCAAGCTGTTAAATCCCGGGTAATTGCCAAAATTAACCGGTGCAAAGTTGTTATTAAAAGAAAATTGATAAATATTGCTGCCAAAAATATCCATAATATTCCCCGTATAAATATAAAGTATTTTTTCGAGGAAAAATTGCCTTTTTGTATATATTTGTAAATATCAACGGATAAATAATAAAATTGCTACTTAACATCATTTTTGCAAAATTTTAACTGATTTTATAATATTTAAATATTCTTTTAAATCATTATCTTTTATAAGGGAAATTTCTTTAAAAATATCTGCACGAATGCCTTTGTCGGCCCTAAACTCGCCAACCCCAAATTCAGAAACAGAAACATTTAGGACATCCAGCATTCTCAAAAAATTATTCAAAGCCGGATACTGCAGACCACGCTCTATATTACTCAAATTTTTCTCGGTCATACCAATTTTTTCGGACAATTCATCCTGCGAAAGTTTCGCTTTTACACGCAGTTGTCGAATTTTGCTACCAATAAAATTTTTATCATCATATAAAGCCATAATCATTACATCCTATTACTAACTCCAAAATACCTTATAACCAATAACCTTTAACCCTATATATGATACCTATTTACTTTTTTAGAAATATGTAATACCATATTTCTAGAATATCTATTATGAAATGAGAAAAAATGTTACCTTGCACAATAAAAATTGTAGACGATAAATCCAAATACGATAAAATTAAAAAAGTAGAGCCTAATATAAAATTCAATAGACCCGATATTAGATTTAAAAAAGATTTTGGCTTACTAGAAATTGATTATGAAAACAACAAAAAATACATATCCTATCATATTGACGGACACTCATGTTATCTGGGCTTATACATGGTGGAAATACCACAATATGTGTTTGATGAAATACTTAAATTTTTACACAAAAACCAAAGGGTATATCAATTTCATATAGTACAATCCGTAAACTATGCAAAGGGCTTCAAGGAAAGAATGCACTGGCTTTTAAAGCTGCCAAAAACCTGGGAAGAATATGACAACCAATTTTCTGCAAAAACAAAATATAATCGGCGAAGGTCAGTAAAAAAATTAAATGAAACCTTTAACTGCAAATTTGAATATATACAGGAAAAAGATATTAATGAGAAATTAATAGCCAGATTCTTTGAACTAAAGAGAAGTCAAATGGGTTCAAACGCATACTCAGATATGAACAACCCAAAGGAATATATAAACGACTTCAACAAATTAACAGATGCATACGTATTATACATAAACGAAGAAATTGCATCTATCGTACTTTATTCAATAATAGACAAACACGTTGCATATTGTCACAATATGACATATGATATGTCATATTCAAAATATAATATAGGAAACACCTTGTACTATTATAGTATAAAAGATTTAATAAACAGAGGTATCCGCAAAATATATTTAGGTGGTGGTGACTATGACTACAAAAGAAACTCCAAGGCTACTAAAACTAAAACTTATCTTGGGAATATATTTATTCTTAGTTGGTGGCAAAAAATATTTTTCTGCTTCATTGAAAAAGCACCCGCCAAACGAATAACCATACTAATTTTTGGGATAAAGATTACGTTTAAGTTATAAGAAATATTGATATAGTTTCATAAAACTAAAAATATTTAAAGGTACATAATTTGCCAATAACATGAATCTTTGTATAATAGATATATGCAAGAAATAATTATCGGTAAAACATACAGGCATTTTAAAGGAAATTTATACAAAGTAATCGGGTTTGCAAAACATTCCGAGACTTTAGAAGATATGGTCGTATATCAGCCTCTAAAAACAGGTGTCACGTGGGTTCGTCCGCTTAAAATGTGGAACGAAGTTGTAGACGACAATGGCACTCACAGGTTTGAGCCACAGGATGACTGATAATAACAAATAGAATAACTCAAATGCTTGACAATAAAATATGTTCTTAATAGAATAAGACATGTGACGCCGGCATAGCTCAACGGTAGAGCAACGGTTTTGTAAACCGTAGGTTGTAGGTTCGATTCCTATTGCCTGCTATTTGCCTGAAACAGGCCCTTGTGGCTCAGAGGTAGAGCACTCCCTTGGTAAGGGAGAGGTCACGAGTTCAAGTCTCGTCAAGGGCAA
>JBGUSD010000172.1:0-1970 GCA_045132355.1 Candidatus Gastranaerophilaceae bacterium | reverse complement strand
CCGCTTTTTGTTTCTTATTGGATGATGTACACAGGGCGAGAACCACCAAGCACCGCTTGGTTTTAGGTTAATAGATATATGTATTTTGCAATAAAAAAGAGCCTTTTAGGCTCTTTTTTGATTTTAAACTATTTTTTCTTATTTTTTTCTTTTGAAACTTCTTGTTTTTGTGGAACAAAAACAGAAACAACAGGATATTTTCTTGAAATTATTTCTTTACCGTTATCCGTAACAACAATTGTCAATTCATCAACACTATAATCCATTATTAGTTTCAAATCATTCGCATAAGCATTATAAACAAACCCTTCATTTGGTATGTTTACCGTCAAATCACCAATATTTACTTCCTTACCGTTATTTGCCTTAGCTTTTATTTCGAGTTTGTGTTCACCAATAGTCCAATTTGGTCCGCAAATAATAGCCAAATCAAACCTAAACTCAGCCGGCATTGCAATTGCGGTCAATCTGTCATAAATATTTATACAAGTCAATCTATCATTTTTAAAAATTACGTTTTCTGCTAAAATTAAATATTCTGCCATATTTATTCCTTTCTATATAATTTTCTTTTACTATACCACAAATTTTTTAGACTTTAATTTTGTTAAAAAATATGTTATAATTTACACAAGAAATAACGCTGGAGTGATTTATGAAAAAATTCGCTTTATTAATTGCAATAGCTTTGACATCTTCCATCGCTTTTTCAGAAGAAATACTGTCCCCAAAATTTATGAGCGCATTGTCAACGTGTTCCGTATTTTCCGATTCGGGAAATGTGCAATCTGACGGGGTTTCACTAAAATCAACGAAGAAAATCCTCGGCAAAAAAGACGGTAAATGCCAATATCAGGAAGTGTTAAACTTTGAAAACGAGAGCGCCACTGTATCATGCGGATTTACCCAGGCCCAGGTGGATGAAATTATCAAGGTTATGAACGCATATGATATTTTGCAGAAATATTCGAAAGAAAAAGTTGATATTTCAAGTTATGCAACAGTACAAGATAATCCGATTGTGCAGGTATGGTCTAAATACTTCATGGACAGTTCCGTCTGCACAATAAAATGATTAACCGTAAACTTTCTTAATATTCATGCAAAAAACATGGCAAAAATATTCATGTTCATCTTTTTGAACACATATAATACAAGAATTCAGGAGAAAAAAATGAGCGGAATTGCTAAAATTAATAATATTAGCTTTGGGGCAACCCTAAAAACAGAATCGCTTAACCCGGATTACAGAAAAAAAATGGAACAAGTTATAAAAGTATTTGACAAGGCAACGGCTGAAAGCTACCCCCGAGATACTTTTGAGCTATCTTCTGATGAAAGAGGACAACTATTATATACAGCGGAATGTCATAATGCCAATGGAGAACGTACCTTAAATAGAGGCCGCATGCCTGCAGCTACGGCAAAAAAATTCTTTATGCTTCCACAAGAAGCCATATACGGTAAATTATACGAAATGCTTCTTACTTTCCATGAAAAAGATGAAATATACAAAAAAGGTGCAGAACTTCTCAACGGTATTGAAAACCTGGTAAGAACAGAAGAAAATAGCATAAACGTCGGACTTGAAAATGCATATTTAGATATGTGGGCCGCACTAAGACAAAAAAGTCTGGCTGTAATAAAAGAGCGATTCAACCAAGATAGGTTTTTGAAAGATATTCAAATATACCAGTAGGTTTTATACGTCCATATACTTAAGATCTTCGCTTATTAAAAATTCAGCGTTTGTTGAAGCCTTAATATCGTCAATTGAAAACATTGGATTAATCTCTGTCAATAAAAGACCCTGTTGTGTAACTTGAAAAACACAACGTTCTGTAATAATTAAATTTACCTCTTTGTAGGCAGTTAAAGGCAAATCACATTTTTGAACAATTTTAATTTGGTTTTTGGACATATGTTCCATTACAACAATAACTTTTTTAGAACCTACAACCAAGTCCATA
>JBGUSD010000171.1:0-1384 GCA_045132355.1 Candidatus Gastranaerophilaceae bacterium | reverse complement strand
CGGTCAACTCAAGCAATTCTTCCGCATTATCCGTGTGTTCAAAATACGTTGCGACCCCGATACTTGCCGTAATGTTTCCTATTGTGTCAAGTTGTTCGGCCTCAATGGTTTTTCGAATACGTTCAGCTGCAATCATTGCACCTTTTGAATCTATACCGGGTAGAAGTACGTCAAATTCTTCACCGCCTATTCTTGCCGGTAAGTCGATTGAACGTGCATTACTTTTTAATACATTTGCAACTGTTTTTATGGCCAAATCGCCGTATGCGTGGCCGTATTGGTCGTTAATTTTCTTTAGAAAATCCAAGTCTATTCCTATAACAGAGAATGGTTGGCTTAAACGTTGTGCACGTGTGACTTCTTTTTTCAGATTTTCTTCAAAATAACGTCTGTTATAAAGTCCTGTGAGAGGGTCTGTGATTGCCTGCTCTTTTACCGCAAGGAATAAGTCCGCAATAGTTATGGACATTTCTATTTGTTGTGCGTATAAAGATAAAAAGTCAGATTCTGACTCAGCGAGTTCTTCTCTTGTTGTGAAGACACAGAACCATCCAAATTCCTTGCCCATAGGACATAACGGGATTATGACCAAGGATTTGCAAGGTTGATCAGTAACAGCATCTTGTGCTGTTTTGTCTTCCAGATCAGGCATAACATATTTTAGAGTTCCGCCAAGATCTTTTGTTTGTATTATTTTTTTATTTTTTATTGCATCTGCATAAATTCCGTCAGGGTTGTATGCAAGTCGTCTTTCTTCAATGTGGGGCTGACCTATTATGCTGTTTACTCTTGCTATTGCGGAGTCGTTTGATTGTGCGGCAACAATCATATAATCTCCATTATCATCGTGTAGTTTTCTCAATATCGCACAATGCAGGTACCCGAGTTCTCCGTGTATGCTGTTAACAACTTGGGTAAGAACATTTTCAAGCGGAGTTGAAGAATTCAGCATATCCCAGACGTGCTGTAAGGTTAGCATACGTTTGTTTGCTTCATTAAGTTCGCTTGTTCTTTGTTCTATTTCTTTTTCAAGTTGTTGGTTGCGTTCATATATTTCAAGATATTCTTTTTTCCCGCCATAAATATCGTTCTCTACTTGAGAAACAAGCTTTTTGTATTCATTTATTTTATCAAAGAAACCCATAACGCTATTATACAACACTTATTTAATTTGATAATACTTTGTTAACAATATTTATTATTTCATCAGGTTTTGGAAGATTAGTGCACGCATTGGTTTTTCGCGGACATTTATGTTTGAAACAAGGTTGACAAGGCAGATTGCCGATTACAGAAATATATTTGTCTTTATCGCCGAGTGGTGCAAGATGTTTTGACGGAGTGCATGTAAATATGGTTATAATCGCAGGATTTTGAGTAGCCC
>JBGUSD010000170.1:0-2129 GCA_045132355.1 Candidatus Gastranaerophilaceae bacterium | reverse complement strand
GGACTAATCTATGCACACCTTTTTCTGCCTTGGCATAACCAAATGCATATTTACCCGTTATTTTAATAGTTGCAGATTTTATCCCGGCCTCTTCTCCGTCAAGTTTGTCCAACAATTCAACCTTCCAGCCCTTACTTTCTGCCCATCGAGTATACATACGGAGAAGCAAACTTGCCCAATCCTGTGCATCTGTTCCGCCAGCACCTGCATTAACCGTCAATATTGCATCTGCCTCATCATATTCTCCGCTAAGCATCATTCGGAGTTCAAAACTTGAAATATCTTTTTCTAACGCCTTTAAACAGTCATAGCTTTCCAAAATAAGATCAGAATCCTGAATATCAAGCGAGACCTGAGCATCATCCAAGACAGTCTGCCATTCAGACAATTTGGACAAATTTTCTTTCAACTCTTTAACCTCAGAGCCTAATTTTGAAGCCAAATTTTTATCGGACCAAACCTCAGGTGCCTGCATTCTTTCTTCAAGTTCCGCAAGCTTTTTTGTCATACCCTCAGGGTCAAAGGCACTCCTTTATTTTTACGTATCTTGGCTTTAATATACCTATAAGTTGTTTGACTTCTGCTTCCATACCCAAATCTTACAATAAAATTCAAGCTATTGCAATAATACAAAAAAAATGATAATATACAGGAGTTAAGAATTTATGGAAGGAGATTTTATGTTAGGAATTAGAGAAGGTTTTAAAAGAGCATTTTCTGATGAAAACGCCATCGTAAAACACCTATTATTGTTTGTTCTTACCGGCATTGGTTCTATGTTTGCCATACCTATCAATGATATGAGTAAAAACCCAAACCTTACAACATATGAATGGTGTTTTGCTATGGTATCAGTACTGATATGTTTTGGATTATCATTCTTCGTTATGGGCTATATATTTGACTTTGTTAAAAGAGTATATAACGGCGAAGATTCTTTGCCGGAATTTGATATCAAACAAATGCTAACAGGATTAAAATTCTTCCCTGTATTTCTTGTTTGGTTTATCTACTTCGGTATTATTTGTTTCCCTGTTGCAATAGTAACAGCAATAAACAAACCAATCGGAGCATTAATGTTTCTGCTGTTAGGGTTGTTTTTTGCACTATTCTTAATTGTATTACCGTTGTTCATGGTTGAATATTCAAAAGAATTCAGCCTAAAAGGACTTTTTAATCCAAAAACATTATTCAAATTTGTCAGAGATGCTCTGGGACATATGTTGTTCTTGGTATTGAAGTTATTACCTGTTCTGATTGTGCTGTTTATTATAAACACAATCGGCATTGCAGATAATACTGTTTTTGGCTACATAATGGCCGCACTTGGCGGATATTTGGGCTGTGTGGTTTCGTTAATCGCAAACTTCTGCGCTGTTGAAATATACAAAGAAGTATACGAAAAAAACTAAAAAGACATAGTTTGAACATACCAGATTTTGGAAAGCTCTGAGATTAAATCTTCGGAGCTTTTTCCATTGTATTCAAGCAAAATTATCCCGAAATTTTCACAATCATCAGTCTTATGAAGTCCAAGTCGTGTTCTAATATCACAACCATAGTTTGTAATGATTTTTTGGAATTCGACTGCTGTTTCTATCCTGTTATCAAGTTTTATCCCTATTATCTCCATATACCCAGTATTTACGGTACATAACAAAATAACATCCCCCGTTGGAGATGCTACCTTGATAAATTTGATAACCTACACTACATTTATTCCTGATCGAGATTATCCATAGCCTGAAGCTGTTTTTTTCTAATGTTGTGCATTACAGCATCAACAAGCAGTTCGTATGATTTCATACTTTCCACATTTGGAAATTCTGCTTTTAATTGTTCTCTGACCATTGCTTCAAGCTTTGCTGCGTCAGACATTGATTTTAATTCAACACCGCTTACCGCCTGAATATAATCAGCGGAAGACTTGTCTGAATTTTTATTCGAAAACATTAACCATCTCAAACGAGGGCTAATTTCACTTGTTAACTTCTTTACAATCTTTAGATTTTTAAATCTATTAAACATCACACTACCTCAATTGGTTTCTTATATTATTGTAAAGTATCCTGAAAAAAAATATTTACTATTTTACAAGTATTGTTTACAAACCTTTACAATAGACAAAA
>JBGUSD010000169.1:0-4574 GCA_045132355.1 Candidatus Gastranaerophilaceae bacterium | reverse complement strand
GCCGCTTCAGCACAATCCATAGCTTCCTCATAGTCTGTAAATTCACCAACAAGAGTCTTTGTTAATGATGAATGATTTTTTTCAGTATAAACGTTATACATTACATATCTCCTTTTACACTCATATAATAGCACATAATTATTGTACAGGTTACCGATTAAAAAAATTTTTAAAAAATATATCATAAATCAGGGAGAAATTTATGATTGTAGAACTTAATAACAAAAATTTTGAAGAACAAATAAAAGCAGGCCTGAAGCTTGTTGAATTTTATGCATCTTGGTGCAGCTATTGCAGACAACAACGACCTATTTTGGAAGAACTTGCAAATAATAACATTTGGATAGGAACGGTTGATGCGGATGAAAGCCCTGATATTGTGGACAAGTACGGAATTGATGGTTTTCCTTCTTTTGTACTGTTTAAAGACGGAAAGGTTATATCATCCCTTCCGGGATACCACGACAAATCACAGCTTCTTGCGGGGATTATGCAAAATCTTAACTAGACCTATTTGTCAAGAATTATCCACTCGGGCAATATAGTTTTGTCTAAAAGGGGGATAAAATGTGTTTAAATCAGAAAGGCGGAATTATGAAAAATTATATTGCAAACTGCGAAAATTCTTGTCAAATAATTAACAGCGCAAACATAACCGACCTGAGGCGTGGCTTTATAGAAACATTAACACATGACTTAAAAACTCCTATTCTTGCACAGATAAGAGCATTAGAACTTCTGTTAGAAAATTATTTCGGAAAAGTAAGCTCAGAACAGTCTGAAATTATACAACTCACGCTTGATTCTTGTAAATATATGTACGAGATGGTTTCCACCCTTATTTCAACGTATAAATATGATAATGAAGAATTTGAACTGAACTATTCAAAATTTAATTTGGCTAAAATTGTAGAAAATAACATCAAACAATACGAAAAAATATTTAGAGAACGCAATATAAAAATAATTAAAGATATAAAAACCACATCTCCTTTTGTTTTTGCAGACCTAATAAGACTACAGAAAACGATACAAACCCTGATTCTTAACATAATAAATTTTACTTATAAAAACAGCATTTTAAATGTCAAAATATCTGATAAAAAAGATAGAGTTTGTGTTGTTTTTGAGGGTTACGGAACATACATTAGCTCAGAAAAATTTCGCAGAATGTTTTTGCAGCAGACTTATAATATGGAAAAATACAACAAAATCGGCTCGGGGATAGGTCTTTATCTGGTTAAAAAGATAATAGACAAACATAACGGTACTATTATTGCAAAAAGTAATTCAAATCAAAGGAACGTGCTTGGTTTTGAAATTCCAAAAAATATCTAAACATGAGCGCAAATTACACGGTCAATACCTGCAAGATCTTTTATAATTTCAATGTCCATAAATCCAACTTTTTCCATTATTGTCTTGACTTCTTGTACTTGGCCAACACCAAGCTCAAACAGTAAATATCCGCCTTTATTCAGGTATTTTGGAGCATCTTGCGTGATTTTTTCGTAAAATTCCAGACCTTTTTCATCCTTTGTATAAAGTGCAATTTCCGGATCAAAAGTAACTTCTTTTTGAATATTTGCCCTTTCAGACGGAGGTATATACGGAGGGTTTGAAACAATCAGGTCGAAACTCTCTCCCGGCTTGATATTAGAGAATATATCAGATTTTCTGAAAATTGCTTTGTTAAAAAGATTTAGTCTTGAGGCGTTGTCCAATGCCGTATTTAGCGCATCTTTTGAAATGTCAAGCCCGATGACCTGACAGTCCGTATATTTAGCAATAATACAAGCTATACAGCCCGTTCCCGTTCCAACATCCAAGACCATTTTGTAATTATTTTTCAGGATAATATCAATCGCTTTTCTGACCAGAAGTTCTGTTTCATCACGAGGAATAAGGACATCTTTATTTACAATAAAATCTTCTCCCATAAACTTTGCAAAACCTATAATATGTTGGATAGGCTGACGTGTTCTTGCTCTGAGTTCTGCTTTTTCTCTGACAATTTCAAGCTTTGATGAATCAAGTTTGTTACCCAAAATAATGTCTTTTGCGCCATAATTTGCAAAACGTTCAATCAGCATCTTGACTTCTATATTAGCCTCATTTGGCTCTATTCCACTATCTGTAAGTATTTTAACTATATCCTGAATTGTCATAAATTACCTGTTTGCTTTAACTTTCCTCAATATCTTACCCGTATCATTAATATAAAACTGCTCTTTATCGATTCTTACACGTGCAACTCCGTCTTCAAAGCGAAAAGCATAGTCATAGTTGAAATCTATCACCAATTTTCCGTCTCTGTCAATGTATCCGTACTTCTTTTGACCGTCTATAATTTTAGCAACAACTGCAAGATTTTCGGAAAAATCGTTTGCCGCATCATATTTGAAATCCACAACAACACGACCTGATTTATTGATATAACCGTATTTCAAACTGCCATCTATAACTTTTGAGGCAATAGCCAGACCGGAATGAAAATCACCCACAAGCTTCATGTCGCTATATGAGAATAATTTATTAAAATATTCATCCATAAAAATATAATCCGGAGTTGCTCTTTCAAAAATCTTGTCCCCCGTAATCAAAACAGGGCTTTTGAATTGGGGCCCGAGTATTGTGTTTTCGCTAAAATCTTTTACACCCCACAAATCGTTTGCTTTGTACCCAAAATATTTATGATCATATGTTGCAACAGAAACCTCATCATATTTTGGTTCTATAACATTATCATACCCGTTTGTTATGCCGTATCTTATCTTTCCGTCAATATTTTCTGAAAACGCCATGTAATAATGGTTATTTTCTTCCAACTTTTGTGATGCTTCACTCAACTCTTTAAATTTATTCTCCAAAATCTCTCTTTTTTCCCCTTTGGAATTTATTAGGAAGAATTTATCTTCCGTATTTTTGTAAATAACAATACCATTACCCGGAAAAGCGTGTGTTTTAATATCTTTTGATGATAAAATTTCTTTTCCTTTTGAATTTAAGATCTCAAAATCTTTTTCGTTTGTATATGCCAAAACAAAGTTATTATCAACTGTTTTCGGTATCATATATTTGTAATACTTGCCGTTTAGGTTTTCAGAGAGCATATTTGCTATAAAATATCCGTTATTGTTCTGCAAAATCAAATAATTATCAAAATAATTAATTATATAACTTTCTTTCAGGGCAAGTATTTTGTCGCCTTTCAAGTTGTATACAACTTTGTATTTTGGATGAGGTGTTAAAATATAGCCGTCTTTTCTCTTTTCTATTTCTTTATAAAGAGGTTTTACAATAACTTTGCCATTTTCATTTCTAATACCTGTATAATTACCATCTACACGCTGTTCACTATATATTTCCGGTATTGCGAAAACTGTATTTTGCATAAATATTAAAGATATTGCCAATAAAAAAATCTGTTTAAATTTCATCATACTCTATAACTTCCTTGTGCTCATTTAGGATTTTATCTATCTCATTTCGTGCTTCAAGTTTTGAAGCGAGTTCCTTTTTTTCTAAACCATACTTCTTACATAGTTTATCATAATAATAAAGTTGTTTCTTGGTAGGATTTTCTTTTGACATTTTTACTTCACGCAAAAATGCCCTTTTCTTTTTTTCAAACTCCTTTTGCGCCTGAATTATCGGCTCTTGAGATTTTTTATAATCGTAATATTTTCTGCATTCTTTTAAATATTTTTCGGTATCTTTAAGAAACTGTTCATCGTCAAGCAGATTTTCAAGAAATTCAAATCTTGAACTGTTGATTTCAAGGTAATATCTCTCATCATCAAGAAACTTTTGCATAATATCATCAACCGAAAGCTCTGGAGATTTTTTGACTAAAGCTCTCAAAAAATTACACAAAGCAGACTTTTGTGTCTTTGTAAAATCAAGATATATCTGCTTTTTAACCTCGTACAAACTACTACCTCACATCAAACCAGACTTTAACACTTCAAATTTTTAACACCGGCACTTCACACAAAAAAATACGAAGTATAACTTGTCAGAAGTCACAAACCGGCAGATCATTATGCCGCCGTGCGGTCCTCATAAAACCGTGTGCATTTCCTAACGTAAGAACAAATCTTTGACCGAAAATCTGTGGGTGGATTCGGACTTGCCAAATCCCAACAGCTTTCTAACAATAGGATTTGTTTGATGAGACAAACGAGTTTGCTCGAAAACTTCATTACCTCTCGTCTCTTGAGAATTTTCAATCACTCTTAAGTTTTTGCCGTTTCTCTCATCCATTACGTAATTATACCTCGTATACCTTAATAAAGAAATTTGTTAAGATAAAATTGCGTAAAAAGTATATAAAGTTTATATATCTTTACAAAATTACGGCTCGAGTTTTGCTATTTTAATATCAAAAACGCTTTCTATATCTATTCCTGTCAAGACATTTGTTATCAAGTCATTAGGGTTAATATTTTTAAGGTTTTCGAAATGCGGCATAACGCCCAAAATCTTGGCATCTGTATATTTTTCAATAAGTTTTGGCATAGATTTTATATTAATATCCTGAATAATTTCAGGGCAGTCGTTTATTATTACGC
>JBGUSD010000168.1:0-2718 GCA_045132355.1 Candidatus Gastranaerophilaceae bacterium | reverse complement strand
ATACAGCATATCTAACCTTAGGTCCGGATAATACGTCTGCATTAACAAATTTATAATTTACATCTGCCAAATTGTTTTCTTTTGCCATTTTCTTGAGTTCATTTTCAGGTATTTTGACAGTAAAATCATCTCTGACCACTCCCATGAGATCTTGTTGTAGCCAGCAGATACTTATTTTGTGAAATCCTGCCATATTCATCATTTTGTTAAAGGTATCAATGTAAGCAAGGATTTTATCCATGTCCGTTATTGACTTTGTAAGGATAACATTGAGTTTTTTAGAGCTTTCTGAGCTTATTTCTGTTAATTTTAAGTTGAATTCTTCAAGTTTGCTTTCTGAGTTTACATATAAAGCCAAGTTCTTTATTTCTTTTGTTGATGCTTCTATGTCGGCAATATCTTCTTTGCTAAACAGTCCGGTGTTTTTCATATCTTCAACAATTCCCAACATGTCATTGATATGGCTTGTGATTTTATTGTCGTATTGTACCTTTAGATATAGGTTTGGCTGCATTGATATTTGTATCAAATTCGAAAGTGCTGTCTGATAATCATTTATTAATTTTACCTTAGGGTTTTCAAGGTCTGTTGTTGTTCTTGTCAGGATATCCTCTGCGGTATTTTTATCCAATACGGGTAATACCAAGTCTGTACATTGAAGAACTCTTTTGAGTAATTTTACCGGACGGTCTTTAAATTCTTTCAGGTTAGAAAATTCCTGCAAGTGTCTTTTAAAATTAAATAACCTGTATTCAATATATTTGTCGTCGTCATTTAGTAATGCCAGATGTTTCAAATACTTTGCAGAAGGATTTCCGTTAAAGGCGATTGGCACAAAAAATCTTCTTGTAAGTTGTAATCTTTGTCCGGTGAATGACTCAGCAACGATTTCTGCCTTAACAACGTCGTCATTATGCTTGATATCAACATAAAAGTCGGTTACTATTGTAATTTCTCTTAGCATATCGCGTGTATCCTTGTCGTATTTTACAAGATAAGAGTATAGTGTTATTGGGCTGTAATCCTCAATTAAAATTTCGTTGCTTTTAAGAATGAACGGAAACATCATAGTAACTTCTTTGTTATTTTCTCCGTACAAAGTCTTTGTTGTATACAAAACGTAATCTTTATGATCAAACAATTTTGGGAGGGTTTCGCTGATAGATTTTATATTGCCCTCCTGCTTAGTGTATAGTTTTTGGATTGATGATAGGGCATCATAGTTTGTATAAAATTTGCCGGGTGCAATTGTGCTGATATATGAATATATTTCTGCTTGAAGCATTGTCATTTTTTCGTCTATGCTTTTGGCAATTTCTTTGGCATTTGTTCCGTCATATTCGTATTGACCGAGATTAATCCCTATTGCGTAGTCAAGGTCATTTGGGATAGGGTTATTCTTTAAAAATCCTGAGCCATATGCGTTTTTGTAGACTACTGACGCATCCATTTGAGCAGATTTCATTGATAATATGGCATAATTAACCGCATTATCAATTTCCTTTATTGCTTTTGAGATATACGGGTAAACCCTTGTGTTAACGTTAGGATTAACCCAAACAAACTGTACTGCAAATTTGTTAAAAACTAAATATACAAATAACGCAATTAAAATTGCCAATAGAAATTTCTTCATAAATAACCTCTTTTCTTAAGGTTATTTTATCAAATATCCTATTAAACTTCAATAAATAATCTTTGTCCTACTATGTTTTGTTTTCCGTTATAGTAGCCTGCGAAGTAACCGCCTCTTACAGGATTGTTTTTTGCATAAGTGTTTGAAGAATATCCGTTATAACTTACAAACGGATTTCTACCCATAGATGTGGGTGTAGTCCTGACTGAGGCCGTCTTAGCAATGCTTTGACCGGATAATACTTGCGTTAATAAATTTACAATACTTGCCATAAAACCCTCTCTGGATAGATATTAATGATTATTTATATTTTGTCATTATTATAGCACATTTTTGGGTGAAATCTTAAAATTTCTTAATAAAATCATACTTTTTATGTAGTATAATATGACCTATGAAAGTTAAAAAAGTTTTAGTTGTTGGCAACTGTTATTCCTTAGTGAAAGCATTCTCTAAAAAGGTCGAGAAGGTGTTTGTTGTGCCGGGAAATCTCCATATGTCTGCTTATGCAGAGAGTGTTGATATTAGAGAAGACAAACCTATGGAAATTTTATCTTTTGTCCTTGAAAATGAAATTGATTTGACCATTGCAACATCTGATAAATCAATCAAGGCTGATATTGCAGGGGTTTTTCAAGCTAATGAAATTCCTATATTTGCACCTTCTGCAAAGAGTGCTGAGATTGCAACAAACAGAGCCGTAGGCAAAAGGTTTTTATACAAATTACATGTTCCGACTCCTAAGTTTGGAGTGTTTGATAAGCTACAGTCAGCTATTGAATATTTAAAAGATGCGAATTACCCTTTGATTATTTGCAGAGACTGTGCTTCAATATCTCAAAAGGACAGGTTATGCTGTACTCAGTTTAGTCATGCCAAATATTTTGCAGAAGAATTGCTTGGTAATGATAAAGAAAAAATAGTTGTGGAAGAATATGTGTATGGGCATTATTTCACATTCTATGTTGTGTCAGATGGTTATCATGTTCTTCCTATTACAACTGTTTCAGATTTCTATTTTTCTGAAAATGGTGATGGCGGACTTTTAACGTCCGGTGTCGGGTGTTATGTTCCGGATACTA
>JBGUSD010000167.1:0-2116 GCA_045132355.1 Candidatus Gastranaerophilaceae bacterium | reverse complement strand
AAGTGAAAACTCAGCATGTTCTTTATTTGTATTGCTTTGAGTTATTCTTGAAAACAATTTTGTGATAAATGAATCCTGTCCAAATTCATTTTCCAAAAAAGCTTTATTATCTGCAAATAAGAAAATTCCTGCTATTACGCCAACGAATATTATAATCATTGAAAAAAGAATTTTTGCAAAAGCGGATTGCTCGCTTCGTTGTTGCTGTGCTTGTTTTAGGAAGTTATCCATCGGGGTTTTAATATTTTCTTCTTTAATATCTTCGTTTATCATAATTTTGCCTTATTACATTACCTTTAGTAAATATGTTGAAACCAATGTGAAGTATACAGCAAGCCCAACTACGTCAATTGTTGTAGCAATTACAGGGCCAGACGCTACTGCAGGGTCTACGTTTACAGTTTTTAGGGCAAACGGAGTGAATGTTCCGATTATGGTTGCCATAGTCATATTGATTGTCATTGCGATACCAACGATGATACCAAGTTCAACGTTGTGCTGCCAACCCCATGTTACGAGAGTCGTCATTGTTCCGAAGAACAAGCCTATACAGAGTCCTATTAGCATTTCTCTTAATATGTGATACAAGGCTGAACTTAAAGTTACCTGGCCTGTGGATAAACCACGAACCATAAGCGTGATACTTTGTGTTCCTATGTTCCCGCCTAATCCTGCCAAAAGCGGCATGAATATTGCGACAATCGGCAGTGCAGCAAGGGTTGAGTCAAAGTGGTTTGCCACATTTACTGCGATAAATTCTCCGATTAAGGTTATAAAAAGCCACGGGGTGCGTGCTTTTATAGCGTTAAATATGTTGCCGGAAAGGATTTCATCTTCGTCTACCAATTCGGTTGAAATACCTGATGCCTGATAGATTGTTTCGGTTGTTTCTTCTTCAACAATGTCTTGAACGTCATCCCATGTAATCATTCCTTTAAGCCTGTTATAAAGGTCGACAACCGGCAGTGCATTGTATTGGTATTTCATAAATACGTCTGCGATATAGTCTTGAAAATCATCAACGTGAAGTTTTACTATATCGGAAATCATTATATCTTCGACTTTTCTGTTTATAGGAGAAGTTAATAAATTTCTGAGGGAAACAACGCCTAAAAGGTGGTTTTGCTTGTCCACTACGTATACGTAGTACAATTCCATATTGTCTTGTTCTGCTTTTAGTCTGATGTGGTTTAATACATCTTGTACGGTCATATCAGAATTTACCGTCAAGACAGACGGGTTCATAATACCACCGGCGGTATCTTCGTTGTACGTTAACAGTTCTCTGACTTCGGCAGAAAATTTTTGAGGCAAAGTGTCTAAGTAAGTTTCACTTTCATCATCTTCCATTTCACCGAGTACGTCAGCAGCGGCATCGTGCGGCAATTTTGTGATGATTTTTGAAGCGACATCTTCGTCAATATCGCCCAATAATTCAACCTGAAGTTGAGGAGACAGATATTCCATCAAATCCGCCGCTTTTTCCAAATCGAGCAGCTTAAAGCAATGAAGTCTTTCCTCCGGCTTCATTTCCTGAAATATATCTGCCAAATCCGCAACGTGGTAGCTGTTTAGTTCTTCCTTCAACTGATCTTGCGTTTCGTCATCTATAATTTCTCTTATTCTTTCTATTATGTTAGAGATATTTATCATATGAAAATTATAGCATAAAAATACAGTAAAAATGTTTGTGTTATGATATTTGTAATTGGAGAGATAACTATGATTAAAGATTATTTTTTGCAAAAAGTTGAAGATGCCATTTTAAAGGCTATAAATGATAATAAGCTTGGGCAAATGACTGAATATGAAAAAGGAACTCTTGTAGTAGAACGCCCTAAAAATCCGGAATTTGGTGATTTTGCAGTAAACGTGTCAAGTCTTGCCCGCAATGCAAAAATTGCACCTCCGATGATTGCAAATGCTATTGTTGAATATATAGATAAAGAAGATAATGAATACAATGTTATTGCGGGCTTTATAAATTTTAAAGCAGGCGAGACTATATTGGTTAACCTCGTTGATGAAATTTTTTCAAAGAAATCTTTGTTTGGAAAACCTGAAAAGATAGATAAGGAAAAGATAATTCTTGAATATGTATCCGCAAACCCGACAG
>JBGUSD010000166.1:0-1300 GCA_045132355.1 Candidatus Gastranaerophilaceae bacterium | reverse complement strand
CTTGTGTTGACTTGGTTGGTGATGCGGCTGAAATTTTTGAAAAATACCTAAAAGAACACAAAAAGGTTGAAGCATAAATGACAAAAGATGAATTATTAAAATTATACCATTTGGATTTAAACGAATTATTACAAATATCATCAAAATATGTGCTTGATAAAGTTGAATTTTGTTCAATAGTAAACGCAAGAAGCGGAAAATGTTCACAAAACTGCAAATACTGTGCTCAAAGCGCACATTATAATACGGAAATCGAAACATATCCGTTAATTGATACAGACAAAGTTATTAAAGCCGCATTGGAAGCAAAATCAAATCACGCAGACAGGTTTGCTGTCGTAACATCAGGCAAAACCCCTGACGAAGAAGATTTTGATAAAATCTTGGATATGATAAAAGCTCTAAACTCTATTGAAGGAATTAAAAGTTGTGCCTCTATCGGTATTTTAAATGATGAACAGGCAAAAATTCTTGCCCAAACAGGCTTGAAACGTTTTCACCATAACATAAACACCTCTCGTTCTTATTATCCCGAAATTTGTACAACACACAGTTGGGATGAACGTAGAAATACTTGTAAGCTTGTCAAAAAATACGGAATGGAGCTCTGTTGCGGAGTTATTTTGGGTATGGGTGAAAGTGTTGAACAAAGAATTGAAATGGCTCTTGAATTGGCAGAAATTGAACCTGATTCTATTCCGATAAATATCTTAATGCCGATAAAACACACTCCGCTTGAAAATTACGGCGATAAAATAGATGAAGAAAATATCTTGAGAACACTTGCTATATTTAAGATAGCAAACCCAAAATCCGTCCTCCGTTTTTGTGGCGGAAGAATGAGATTGAGTGATGAAGGGCAAAAACTTGCACTCCAAACTTGTGTTGAGGGTATTATGATAGGAAATTACCTCACAACAATCGGCAAAAACCCGAAAGAAGATATTGAAACCGTCAAACAACTTGGCAAAACGATTTCCAAATAAAAAAGAGAGGTTTGACCTCTCTTTTTTAAATGTTTTATTAAATTGTTACTCCGCAGTTTTTGTAAAACAGTCTTTGCAAAATACTTCGCGACCTTCTTGTGGTCTGAACGGAACTTGTGTTGGAGCTCCGCATTTTGAACAAACTGCATCATACATTTTTCTGTTTCTTCTGTTGTTTTGTCTGCGTTTTTTTCTACATTCCGGACATCTTTTTGGTTTGTTTACAAGTCCTTTTTCTGCGTAAAATTCCTGTTCGCCTACCGTGAAGATAAATTCTACGCCGCAATCTTCACAGACAAGTTTTTCGTCTTCGT
>JBGUSD010000165.1:0-8487 GCA_045132355.1 Candidatus Gastranaerophilaceae bacterium | reverse complement strand
AGAGGCATATGACGCAGGTATTGCGATTGAATCTGTTTTCGTTTTGAGTGGCAAAGAAACGACATATTCATTTGTAAAAAATAAAATTATAACAACAACTGAGCCTGTATTAAAAAAGATTTCCACAACAGATTCTGCACCCGAAGCAGTTGCGGTCGGGTACAAAAAGAACTACGATTTGTCTGAATTAAAAAATGCCAAAAAGGTTGTATTGCTTGAAAATATAAAAGATGCAGGCAATCTCGGTACGATATTGAGAACCTCCGTTGCATTCGGGGCTGATGCGATTGTTTTGTATGGCGGCGAGTGTGTTGATTTGTACAATCCAAAATGCGTACGCTCGTCTGTCGGTAATTTGTGGAAAATTCCTGTATATGAAATTGAAGATTATGCATTGCTGAAAGATTTGTTCAAGGATTATTCAAGGGTTGCGACTTTGCCTAGAACGAATAATATGCTTAAAAATTACAAAGTTAATTTGCCTTGTCTTGTTATGTTTGGCTCTGAAGCAGACGGTTTGAGCGAAGATCTTGTCAAATTTTCAACTGACAGTGTAAAAGTTGAGATGTCGGACAGAGTTGAATCTCTCAATTTGAGTGTATCTTGTGCTGTTATTTTGTATAAATTGTTTTTATAGTAAGATTGAGATATGGAAATTTCGGAAGTAAAAAACATTTGGGATGATGTCAAAGAGGAGTTAAAGTCGTCTTTGCCGTCTCATGTGTATGATACTTGGATAGTTTCTTTGGAAGCTACAGGATTTGACAATGATATTTTTTCACTTCTGACAGTTCATCAAATGGCCGTTGAGCTTATAAGAAAAAGTCATTATGCGCAGATAAAAGCTGCTTTACAAAAGGTTATCGGGCATGAGGTGGAATTTACGATAAGCTATGACGCAGATTTGGCAGAGAAATATAAAAAAGAGAAGAAAAAGGAAACCTCAAAGCAAAAATCAAATGAGGATGAAACCCGTTCAAAAACATTAGAAAACCTTGCACAGATGCAATCTTTTTCTAATTTGAATTTAAAGTACAGATTTGAAAACTTTGTGGTTGGTGAAAACAGCAGATTTGCTCATGCTGCCGCATATGCCGTTGCGCAAAATCCTGCTAAAAAATACAATCCGTTATTTATATACGGCGCATCAGGTCTTGGTAAAACTCACCTTATGCAGGCAATCGGGCATTATATTGTGTTCAATAAACCAAAATTAAAAGTTCGATACATTAAAACAGAAGAATATGTAAATGAATTGATTAAAAATCTTCAAAATGGCGGTGAGCGCAATGCCAGAATGGAAAAATTCCGTCAAAAATACAGAAATATTGATGTTTTGTTGATTGATGATATTCAGTTCTTGGAATCAAAAACTTACACAATGGAAGAAATTTTCCATACTTTTGACACCCTCCACAACAATAATAAACAAATTGTTATTACCTCTGACAGATTGCCAAAGGATATTCCAACCCTTCCTGACAGGTTGAGAACACGTTTTGAGATGGGTTTGGTGGTGGATATTACCCCTCCTGATTTTGAAACGCGTGTTGCTATATTGAAGAACCTTGCGGAACAAATATCTATGAAGATTGATTTTGAGGTGTTTGAGTATATTGCAAACAATTTTGTTAATAATGTAAGAGAGCTAGAGGGTGCTTTTAATAAGGTCTCTGCATACGCTGATATTGAGAAGGTTGATTTGACGCTTGATTACGCAAAAAAAGTTTTGAATTGTGAAGCTATGAAAAAAGCAATCACAATAGACAAAGTTGCAAAAACCGTTGCAGAACACTTTAATGTTACGCTTGCTGATTTTAAGAGTGCTGCAAGAAATCAAAAAGTTTCCGGTTCAAGACATATTGCGGTATATTTGGCGCGTGAGATTACAGGAAAGAGCTTTGAAAGTATCGCTGAATATTTTAACAAAAAACATACGACTATGTTGTACTCATATGAAAAGATCAGAGATGAGTTGAAAATCAACAAAGAACTTGACAGAACCATTTCGGAAATAAAGAACAAGCTAAAATAAGGAATATGTATGTACGATTATATAAAAGGATTTTTAACAAACAGAACAAGCGGGGCAAAAGGCTGCACTGCAACTGTTGAAACCTCCGGCGGTGTTGGATATTTGTTTGAGATAACGGGCAGAGACTACAATGCACTTTGTAATCTGAATGAAAGTGTAAAATTATATACAGTATTGATACACAGGGAAGATAAAATGGGCCTGTGCGGTTTTGTAAAGCGTGAAGACCGTGATATTTTCAATATTTTGACTTCTGTGTCAGGTGTCGGGAGCAAAATGGCTATAACTTTATTGGATGAATTTTCTTCATCTGAGTTGATAGGCTTTGTAATAGAGGGTAACTACAAAGAATTAACAAGAGCAAAAGGTGTTGGACCGAAACTCGCGCAGAAAATAATTCTTGAACTCAAAGATAAGTTGATGAATTACAAAGAAGAAGAACCTATACAACTTGAGATAAGCAAACCTCAAAATTCTCAGGCTATTGAAGACGCTCAAACAGTTCTTGTATCTTTGGGTTACGAAAAAGACGAAATCAAATCTGCTATGTCAAAAGCAGTTGCGATAGTTAATGAAAACGCAACTGCCGAAGATATTTTGAAAGAAACTCTTAAAATATTATCAATCTAGATTAGGTTGAATAACAGGACAAATCCTGCCAAAATTAATGCCGGACCAAATGGTAAATACGTTCTGTTTTCAGGGCTTTTGATACCAATAAGAATTTCTCTGCAAGCCAATAGACCTAATATTACAAGTACAATCGCGCTTGCAATGTAAGCTATCGTGTTTGACAGCCATCCGAATTGTTGCGCCATAAGAAATGCTCCGGTATAGCATGCAAATATTCCGAGAGATATAACTGTCATCCAATTTTTTTGTTCAATTTCTTTCTTTATAAATAAAGGCAATGTTACAATAAGTTGTATTATAACGCTTATTATAAGAATATGCAGAAGCATCTTCCACCCAAAAACAGCACCCAAACCTGCCGCGATATAGGAATCTCCCTCTCCGAAAGCTCTTGTCCCTGCAATCAGGTACCCTATTCTTGAAATTATTTCCATACCTATAAATCCAATAATAATGCCGGCAAGAGATGTTGTTAGAGGGTTATTCACAATCCAATTGGTATTAATTCCAAAATTTCCAAGCAACGCATAGTTTTGATAAAGTCCTACACCTGTAACTACCGTTGCACAAACAAGACCAAAGCCTATGAGGGAGTACGTATGCATATCAAAAACGACCTGCTCTTTCCAGTCTGTTGTTGCTATAACAATAAATAGTGCCGCAACAACCCAAGCAATCAAAAGGTTTATATTTAATCCGTATACAAGTGCGAGCAATACAAAAACAACACCTGTTATAAATTCAATAATAGGATATTGAATGCTGATTTTTTCTCCGCAGAAACCGCATTTACCCTTTAAAAGTGCGTACGATAGCAGAGGAATGTTGTGCCACCAAAGAAGTTTATGCTGGCATTTTGGGCATTTTGATGCAGGGAACACGATAGATTCTTCACTGAATGCTCTCAAAATAACCACATTCAAAAAACTTCCTATACAAAGTCCTACTATAAATATAAATAATAATACCACTATTGTCCAAATCATAGATGTATACTCCTATTTTTCATTGCTTTTGATAATCTCATAAAGCCTATGTAAGGCTTTTTTAATCCTTCTTGAAACTTGCATTTGAGAGATTTTTATTTTTTCTGAAATCTCTCTTTGGTTCATATCGTGATAGTAACTTAATTCAATTATTTCTCTGAGTTCCGCCGGTAATTTCTTTATAGCTTCGGCTATCATGATTTTATCTTCGTAGGAATTCATTAATTCCTGATAGTCACCGGCAGGGATTTTATCCATTAGCGAAAAGTCTTCATCATCCCCGTTTAAGTATTGATCAAGAGAAAGTGTGCTCTTGTATTTTTCGAGATTCATAACTTCTTCAACCTTTTCTACCGGCAAATTCAACTCTCTTGCAATATCCTCAGTTGTCGGATCTTTAATACCGTCTTCTGCTAGTCTGTTTTTTACTGAAGATATTTTAAATACTAACTCCTGCAATTCTCTTGGGGCTTTTATTATACCTGCTTTGTCTCTGAGATAGTGCTTGATTTCCCCTTTTATAAAGTAGGTCGCATATGTTTTAAATTTTGTATTAAATTCGGGTTTGAATGCATTTATTGCCTTTATAAGTCCTATTGAACCAACCTGAACAAGGTCTTCAGAGCTAATTCCGGATTGCAGAGATATTATATTTGCAATCTTTTTGACCAAGACCATTGCTTCTTCAACTATATTGATGTGCAGAGTTCTTTTCCTCTTTTCATCAGATGCTTCTTTGTATAAAATAATAAGATCATCTATTTTTTCGAACGTTTCATTCATAGGTATTCTCTCTCATTCTCATTATAGCATATTTTTGCAATATATCTAAATTTTAACTTTATTTAATAATTTTCGGACATGCCTATTTTTCTATGGTACAATCTTTACATATAGGAGCAAGAGATGATTACAATAAAAGATGTTGAACACGTAGCAAAATTGGCAAGATTAGAGCTTACGGAAGAAGAAAAGGAGTTGTATGCACGCCAACTCGGAGATGTGCTTAAGTATGTTGAGCAGATGAATGAAGTTGACACATCAAATGTCAAACCTATGTCTCATGCTATTGATTTCGTAAATGTAATGAGAGAAGACGAAGTTCATTATGACAACACAAAAGAAGAACTAATGGCAAATGCTCCGGAAGAAGAAAACGGATTTTTTAGAGTTCCAAAAATTAACTAAGACATAAAGCTGTTTAGCTATAATTTTTAAGTACCGTTTTTGTAGATTAGGGAGTTATTGCATGACGAAGTATATTTTTATAACAGGTGGTGTAGTCAGTTCATTGGGAAAAGGGATTATTGCAGCATCCCTTGGCAGATTGCTTAGAGCAAGAGGTTTTTCTGTAATAAATCAAAAATTTGATCCATACATAAATGTTGATCCCGGAACAATGAGTCCTTTTCAGCACGGTGAAGTTTTTGTAACCGATGACGGTGCGGAAACAGACCTTGATTTGGGACACTATGAAAGATTCACTGACACTAATCTCGGGAAATTTAATAATGTAACCTCAGGCAGCATATATCAACGTGTTATTGAAAAGGAACGCAGGGGAGATTATCTTGGCGGTACTGTTCAGGTAATTCCTCATATAACAAATGAAATAAAGTCAAGAATAGTTGGTGCAACAAAGCAATTTAAACCGGATTTTCAACTTATTGAAATTGGCGGTACGATTGGAGATATTGAGAGTTTACCATTTATTGAAGCAATCAGACAGTTTAAAACTGAAGTTGGGATAGGAAATGCCATTTCAGTACATTGTACATTGCTTCCGTATCTTCCAACTTCGGGTGAATTAAAGACAAAACCATCCCAACATAGTGTGAGTGTATTGAGGAGCTATGGTATTCAGCCCGAAATTCTTGTATGCCGTACTCAAAGGGCAATTCCAAAAACCGAAAAAGAAAAATTGGCACTGTTTTGTTCCGTTCCGAGGGATGCGGTTATTGAATGCCGAGATATGAAAAGTATTTATGAAGTCCCGCTTGCGCTTGAAGATCAAAATATGGCAGATGTTATATTCAAAATGCTGAATGTAAAATCTAAAAAACCTGATCTAAAGGCGTGGGTTGAGTTGGTAGAAAGAATTAAAAATCCTAAAAAGGCTATAAAAGTTGCGATTGCGGGCAAATATACAAAACTTTCAGATGCATATATTTCTGTTGTAGAATCTCTAAAACACGCAGGGTATGCTAATGAAGCGGCAATTGAGATAAAATGGATAAATTCAGAGGAATGTATTGATGGAACACGTTGCAAGGACTTGTTAAAGGATGTTCAGGCAGTTGTTGTTCCGGGCGGATTTGGGGTTCGAGGAATTGAAGGCAAACTTAATGTTATAAAATATGCAAGAGAAAACAACTTACCTTTTTTGGGTTTGTGTTTAGGTATGCAGTGTGCGGTAATTGAGTATGCAAGAAACGTTGCAGGGCTTAGTGATGCAAACTCAACAGAATTTGATGAGGGTGCAACCTATCCTGTCATTGATTTGATGCTTGAACAAAAACATGTTGAGGCATATGGCGGAACAATGAGGCTTGGGGCGTATGATTGCATTTTGAAAAAAGGTTCTGTTGCAGCAAAAGCTTATGGAAAAGAAAAAATATCAGAACGTCACAGACACAGATATGAAGTGAATAATGAGTATTTACCTCTGATAGAAAAGGCCGGACTTGTATTTTCGGGAATGTCTCCTGATGGCAAGTTGGCGGAAGTTGTAGAATTGCCAAAACTTGATTGGTTTGTGGCTTGCCAATTCCATCCGGAATTTAAGTCAAGACCGGATAAGCCGCATCCTCTGTTCAAAGGATTGGTTGATGCCGCTGTTAAAAGAGTGTAATAAAATATTTTGGAGAGTAATATATGGATAATTTAAAAAAGTTTAGTACTATGCAATTTTTGAACTTTGCATTAGGCTTTTTGGGACTGCAATTTGCATGGCAGATGCGAATTGCATTATCAGAACCTGTAACGTCAAGTTTGGGTGCGTCTCCTTTGTTGTATAGCCTTATATGGCTTGCAGGGCCATTTTCAGGAATGGTAGTGCAGCCTATTATCGGAGTCTTGAGCGATAATACAAAATCGAGATTTGGCAGGAGAAGACCTTACCTTTTGGGTGGTGCAATTATTACAGCAATTGCACTATGGGCATTTCCGCATTCTGCAGGAATTTCTGATATTATAAGCAAGGTATGTCATTGTAATATGCCGGCATGGGGCGGTTTATTGATTGCAGCATTGATGATATGGGTTATTGATGCGTGCATTAATATTGCACAAGGACCCTACAGGTCACTGATTCCGGATGTCGTTCCAAGAGAACAGCATGCGCAGGCAAATTCATATATAAGTTTGGCAATAGGCTTAGGTTCTGTCGTTGCAATGATTGTTGCACCAGCTTTGAAGTTCTTCTTTAATTATCAAATGCCTATAGCCTCTCAATTTTTGATGGCAGGTTTGGCTTTTGTTCTTGCAATGTTATGGACTTGTTTGGCAATCCGAGAAAAAAGTTCTTTGAATATAGAGGAAAATAAGGAAGAAACGGCAGAGAAGCAATCTTTCTGGCAATCTTTGAAGGAGTTTTTCCTTCTATCACCTGAGGTTAAAAAGATCTGCACAATGCAATTTTTTACTTGGATTGGTATGATGTGCCTTTTAATATATGTAACGCCGTTTGTTATGCATACCTTGTACGGAATACCTGACATTTCAGCATCACCTGTTGATCAGGCATTGAAGGATACTGCTCAAAACTTTGCGCTAATATGTCTTGCTGTATTTAATCTTGTTTGCTTTGTTGTTGCAATCCCGATTGGCAACCTTGCAAACAAATATGGAAATAAAAAGGTGCATATAATATCTATGCTTTCAATGGTTGCCGCGTATTTAGGCCTTGCACTATTTAGAGAAAATGCGGCAGCTGTGTTATTCTTTATGGGATTATCCGGTATCGGTTGGGCAAGTGTTTGTGCTTTGCCGTTTGCGATGCTTTCAAAATACATAAAACCGGGCACAGAAGGTTCTGTTATGGGGATATTCAATATATTTATAGCCGGTCCGCAAGTGTTTGTATGCACTTTGGTCGGCTGGTTGATCAATTCATCTGTCATAACGCTTGGCGGAAATATTAACCACCACTATGAATATACGTTCTATATCGGTGCGTTGTGTTTGATCATAGCATCATTGGTAACAAAGTTTATTAAAGAGTAAATTTGTTTTTACAAAGAAAGCGGCAAAAGTTTTAACTTTCGCCGCTTCTGAATATTTTTTGCGTTAATTATACTTCTAATACAAATCCGCCTTTATCAGCGTTTTTGAGTTTATCGCCTTCAATTTTTGCCCTAAGGTTTTTGATATACTTGTAAACGTAATCTCTTGGCAAATCCAAAAGTGCCGCCAAGTCTTTTGCGTAAACGATTTTGTTCGTGTTTTGTGCAAAATAATCAAAGACTTTTTGTTCTCTGTCTGTAAGATTCTTTTTGAAAACTATTCTTACTTCTTCTCTCAAGTCCTTTGCCGGCGCTTTAATTTCTGCCTTTGGTGCGGCAATAGGTTTTGCAGCTGTTTTTGCAGGCTTCTTAGCAGGGGCTGCTTTTTTAGAAGAATTGTTCTTTAGACTGTCTGCAGAGAATGGTGAAGGTGCGATTTCTCTTTCACGTTCGTATGCTCTTTCTGCAATTGAACTGATTCTTTCTCCTCTTGATGTCGACCAATCTGATTCTCTATATATAACAGGTTGTCCTTTTAAAACTATGTCAACTATATCATTTGTTGGTTTGTCGTGTTCTAACTTTTTTCCTAATCTGGCAGCGTATTCCT
>JBGUSD010000164.1:0-17305 GCA_045132355.1 Candidatus Gastranaerophilaceae bacterium | reverse complement strand
CGTTTACACCATTTTCAACGGCTTCCTGAGCTACTTTTATTGCATTTTTCATAGCGTAAGCTGAACTCCTGCCATGTGCAATAACTGAAATCCCGTTGACACCTAAAAGAAGCATTCCGCCAAATACTTCCCAGTTAACTCTCTTTAAAATCCTGCGCAAGAAAGGTTTGGCCAATAAACCAATAACTGCACCAATTATGTCAGATTTGAATTCGTCTTTTATCATCTTTAAAAGCAAAGATGCAGACCCTTCTGTTACCTTCAACACGATATTTCCTGAATATCCGTCTGTGACAATTACATCAGCTTTGTCTTTGAAAACTTCTTTGCCTTCTACATTTCCTACAAAATTGAATTTGCCTTCTTCATGCATTTTCTTGAGCAAAGGATATGTTTCTTTTACAAGTTCATTACCCTTTCCTTCTTCTTCGCCTATACTCAAAATACCAACTTTTGGATTTTCCATACCCAAAGTAAGTTTTGCAAATGCAATACCCATTTCTGCAAATTGAGTAAGCATTTCAGGAGTACAATCACTGTTTGCACCGCCATCAATAATTACTACGGGCTTGTCTGCTCTTGGAAGAGTAACTGCAATTGCAGGTCTTGTAATACCTGAAAGTCTGCCTAAACCAAACAAACTTGCCGCCATTGCCGCCCCTGTTGAACCTGCCGATACAACAGCTTCACATCTGCCTTGCGCAACAGCATTGACTGCCGCTACTATTGATGAATCTTTTTTACGACGAATAGACTGACCAACAGCTTCTCCCATTCCGATTACTTCTGATGCGTGGGTTATTGTGTAATCAATCTTATCTAAATCTATTTTAATCTTTCTCTTATGGCCCTTGGTTCCAATATCTGACAAGATATACCCGACAGTTTTAATATGATTCAATTCTGATTGAATCTCATCTTCTCTGCCGACAAGCTCTAGTGCAACACCATAATCCATAGCGGCCCATAACGCTCCCTCCACTATCTTTCTCGGTGCGTAATCACCACCCATTGCATCTATTGCTATTCTTGCCATACACTCTCCCTTTTATCAAAACATTAAGTCTTTAAGACGTTAGGTCGTTAAGTTCATATCTAATTAAAGAACTTATCGTCTTAACGTCTTATCGTCTTAACGATTTATTCTTCTGTTCTTTCTTCAGTAGCTTCAGCTTTAACTTCTTCTACTTTTTCTTCTGTAACAGTTTCTTCAACCTTTACTTCTTCAACAGGTTTTGCTGCCTTCTTTGTTGTTTTCTTTGCAGCAGTTTTCTTCGCAGGTTTTTTAACTTCTGCTACTGTTTCAACAAAATCAGGTGATTTTCTGCTTACAACTTTACCTTTGTACTGTCCGCATGCTGTACAAACTGTGTGTGCTAACACCGGTTCACCACAATTCGGGCATTTTGTAACTGCCGGTTTTGTAGCTTTCCAGTTACTTCTTCTTTTTCCTTGTGCGGAATGTCCTGTTCTTTTCTTTGGTACTGCCATTTTTCTTTCCTTTTTATTCCTTACTACTTGTATTTCTGCTATTTGTCTTCTATTTTGATGTTTTTGAAGACATCCAATCGGGGGTCTGACATATTTTCTTCATTTTGGAAGCTACCCCCTCCTTTACAATTTATACCACAAACTTTCTTATTTGGTAAACTTAATATTACAGATTGATACAATAAGTCATAAATATCAATCTCGCCTGAGCCATTCAAATCCGTTACAAACTGCCCGTCTTTTATCTCAACTTCTTGTCCAGCTTCGCTCTGTTCATCTATTAGAGCGTGTTTGGCATATAACTCATCAATTTGAAAATCAAGTTTGTACTCAAATTCTTCCAAACACAAATCACATTCAAGCTTAACAATTCCCTTAACATTTCCTTTGACTTCTATAAAATCCCCTAAAGATCTGACAACAAGGTCAGCACTTATTGGTCCGACAGCATTTATGCCATCGATTTTTTCTTCACAACTAATATTTAGGGTTTTATTCTGCGCCCCTTCTATATCTTCTATTAATACTGCCTTGTGCATATATTCTCCAAAGCACACGGAGGGCAGGATGTCAAGAGGTCAGGCTATTTACATTATTTTGCTTGCCATCTTTTCTTCTTGTCCTCTGTTTGCTACATATACTGTTCTTCCTGCATTGCAAGTGCTGCAACCTGATTAGAAATGAAACAAACTTTCTTTAGCGGACCTTGTGTTTCTTTTTCAACCAAAACCGCAGCAGAAGACTTAATAACTTTTGTCAATTCTGCATATAACTCTTGAGGATTTTCAACATACAAAACAAGAGGTGCTGTTGAACCTTTTAAAAACACAAGTACGGATGTTCTTGTTTTAATATTTTGAGGGTTAAATTGTTGTGCCATTGTTGCTCTCCTTTTTCTAAATTATAAAAAAAAAATGACCATTATGCAAGATTTTAATACAAAACAGAACCTCCCTTTCAAGGTTTAATTTATTAAAATGAAAAGGGGCATAAATTGCCCCTTCCACACACTACCTTATACTATTTTACCGAAGATTTTCAAACTTTTCGTTTGCTTCCTGCAAAAATTCCTTTATCTTTGACACAAAAGCATCTTCCGTCAATTTCTGCAAGATATCCGCTTTTTCACCTCTTGAAAGCACTGTTGAATATTTATTCAAGCGATTCTTTGACATAACAACAATTTCGAATTCACGTTCCTTTGGTCTTTCTTCCAACAAAACCGAAGGTTTTACAATAAAAGCAATCTCACTTATATTTAAGTTTTTTTCTTTATTTGAAAATTCTTTTTTTACAGCACCAAATTCACCATACTCAGAAACATATCGTTCGGCATCATCTGACAACTTTTTCAAAACTTCAGTGATTTCTTTTGTATTATTTGTATTCAGTTGTTCCTTTTGTGTTGTATATATTCTAAAAATATTATCTTTCATATTTCTGTAATTTATTTTGTCCATTCGTTCCTTCTATTATAGATTATTTAGGCAATTTACGCAACTTTATCTACAGCAGCTTTTATTTTTTCAGCTTCTTCGTGAATTTTTTCCAAATTTTCATAGCTCAATATGCTATATTGTTTCAATACACTTGGCATTTGCGGAGGATTAAAACTGCCTTTAATTTCTTTGGCTTCAAATTTTCTTACGTATCTGTAATATCTCATTACATAATCATCATATATCTTATCCAAACCTTTGCGTTTTAGGGTATAAACCGCATCCTCAATCGGTTCGTAAAGTTTTTCCAGTTTAGCAATACCTTTACCAATATTTTTACCCTGGCGAATGTCGTATGTAAGATGTTCAAGTTCGCAAGTTTTGTGCATTAATTTTCCACGAATTTGAAATTCTCCATATGCACCGGAGGAATGAACAATATTCATTTGAGTAGTAACGTAACCTGAAACACTTGTTTGGTCGCTTTCCAATATTTTTATCTCAACACCTGTTTTTGCAGCTGATTTTTTAAGTTGGTTAACTTGCGCTTCCGTAAAATATTTTTGAGAACCGTTAGAATAATTCTGAAACTCAATTACTTTAAACTTGCCGCTTTCAATATTTTGGCAAAGTCCATCGACAACTTTTTGCATCCTTCTTGGCGAAACATCATCAAGCATTATTCTTGTACCCAACAAATCCCCTATCTGTGACTTTACGGCAGAATATTTTTGGGCATCCGTCAGAGCTTTTGAACCAAAAATATCATTACCTTTAAATACTTGACGGCTGAGCTTATCATATATAGATTGTACGCCTTTACTTCTCGCCTGTGGCAGTATACCAATAGCCTTTTGAATATCTGCCTTGGCGCCTTCAACCAACATTTCGCCTTCTTTTGCAAGCATTTGGGAGTATTTGTACAAATCATCCTTAATTTCAAGCCACTTTTCAACATTGACTCTGTTTGCAGCAAGTTTTTCTACTGATTTGTAAGCATTTAAAAGTTTCCTGTATGATACTCTATCAAGGTTTGAAAAATTTTGTTCCAAATACATAATTCTTTCATACACATCTTTTTCAAATACACTCAGGAATTTTTCCATAGATCCGCCCAAAACTTTTCCGGAAGCATCTGTTCTAATGTAACCGAGCTTTTCACCCGCCCTTACAAGTGATCCAAAATCCTCCTGTGCAGTCTTTGGGAGATATTCAAAAAGTTTTAAGCTTTCTTTCCTGCCAAGGCTTGTTATACGGCTAATTGTTTCAACACCGCTTCCGTTAATCGCAGATTTGACACCAACAGATGAGTGTACCGCTGTTCGGCTAAGTTTCTTGAAAATCAACTCTGCTTTTTCACCGGTTTTTGAAACCCGGCCTGCAGCTCTTGCAGAAGATGCAGCAGCTTTTTCAAGTGTAGTTAGAATTTTTCCGATCTGTACCGGCATTAAAAATCCCCTATAATTATCCCCTGTATATATATAAAAACATGCCGGCACAAAAAATTGCCTAAAAAATAAAAAAATACCCCTGCAAACTGCAGAGGTATTTTTCAAAAATTATTTTTGGATTAAACAGCAACTTTCATTGTGTTTGCAATAATTTCGTTGAAGCTGTCAGCTTTGAGTGAAGCACCGCCAACTAAAGCGCCATCAATATCTGATTGAGACATTTGTTCTTCAATTGTTGATGGTTTTACAGATCCGCCGTAAAGGATTCTGATAGCATCAGCTGCCTGTGAACCTGCAACTTCTGAAACAACGCTTCTAATCATTTTGATTACTCTGTTTGCTTCCACAGAATCGCAAGTTTTGCCTGTTCCGATAGCCCAGATTGGTTCGTATGCAATTACTGATTTTGCAACATCTTCTGAAGAAATTCCTGCCAATGCTGCTCTGATTTGAGAAGCAATCCAAGAATCTGTTACACCTGATTCTCTTTGTTCAAGAGTTTCGCCGCAGCAGATAATAGGAATCAAACCGCCTGCGATAATTGCTTTTGCTTTTTTGTTAATCATTTCATCTGTTTCTGAGAAGTATTGTCTTCTTTCAGAGTGGCCGATAATGATGTAATCGCAGCCTGCATCTTTTGCCATTTCAACAGAAATTTCGCCTGTATAAGCGCCTGATGATTCCCAGTGGCAGTTTTGAGCCGCAACAGAAACTTTGTTTCCGCCGCATCCGCATGAACATGGGATTGAACTTACTGCACAAAGTGATGTGTATGTAGGTGCAATTACAATAGTTGGTAATTGCGGAGCAGTATAATTGCTTACAAATGACTTGATACCTTCATATAATGCTTTTGCATCTGATTGAAGAAGGTTCATTTTCCAATTCCCTGCAATAATAGGTTTTCTTGACATAATTAATCTCCTTTTTTCGTGTACGTTTACAAGAGTTAGTGTATCACAAAAAAAGTTTTTTGTTCAATTAATCGACATGGCTTGTAACACCGAGGGATTTGTTACTGTCAATTTCAATTACATGTCTGATTATAGTATGTGCCATCAAAAGCATATACGGGTTAATTTCCGTTGTCTGAGACATATTAATCTTGGCTTTTGCAACCGTTTCTTCAGACCTGGCAGTTTTTTCGGAGAACGTTACAACCGAATTCATTGAATATTGCTTTTCATCATTACCTATTCTGAGCATTAATTCTTCTTTTGGGAATTCACTGCCACACTCTATTGAAACGTGAACAGAATTTGAAGTTTCAAGAACAAGAGTTGCAACAACAACGCCATAGTTAACGGTAGAAATAGTAATTGTTAAAATACTGTCGCTTTCTTCTTTATCATCTTTTGTTTCTATATCCAAATCAAAGCCGACACCCTCCTCCAAAGGAAGCCACGGTAAATACAACATCATCAAAACTTTAAGCGTCTGCGCCGGATCTTTTTGTGCGGCTGCTGCAACACTTGCGTTTACAAGTTTTGCCATCTCTTTAATTTGCGAAAGATCATTTATCCCCTGTTTTGAAGCCTGAGTCATTGCGGTAATAAGTTTTGTCAATGCCTCTTTTCCATTCACCTGTATCATCTGCGAAATCTGTGCCAAGTCAATCATTCCATTTGGTGAAAGCGTCAAATTCTTTATGCTTGATTGGAATTGTGATGCCATTTGACTTTGAATAAAGGCCTGAATTTGTGTCGGAGAAGTAAGCCCTTGGAGTTGCGCCAAAATTTGTGCCTGTTGCTGTGAAAGGGCATTCCTTTGTGCTGCAATATTTTGTGCAAACATCTGATTAAATTGAGCCTGAGTCATACCTTTTTGAATCATAAAAATGAATTCATTAATATTTTTTGGGAATTGCATAACTTCTCGAGCATATACAGCTCTGTCCATACTTTGCAAGGTATTCATCTGCAATTCTGCCGTATTTGAAGTTGCCGCAGCACCGGCAGCCTTTGGCGCAACCTCTTTAGGCAACATAGTTTGTTCAAAAGCCTCAGCAACCGACGGCATTTGTGGTGCAACAGGACGATTGATAAACAGAGGGTTGTTACCACCCATTGTAAATCTATTCAACATTTTGCCTAAATCAAAATTATTCATACAGTTATTTTAAATGATTTTTCATAAAATGTCTACTTTATTGGTAAATATGATTGCGGGTAACTATAATCTTCTTTAAACCCTATATTTCTGTACAATTTAAGTGCTTGAAAGTTATTCGTTTCGGTACAAGTATTAACTTCTGTAATTGGCTTTTCAGCATTCTCAACCCAGGAAATAATCCGATCCATAGAATGTTTTAACATTAATTTTGAAAGACCCTTACCCTGATGTTCTCTTTTTATCCCCACAATCGGTATATTAACAATCTGCCCACCTGTCAGGTTCATAAAACAAAAACCAACAGGATTGTTATCACAAAGCAGGACACTTGTGGCTTCCGGCAAAAATTCCGCATATACGTTCTTTGTTATTTTTGTCAAAATATCAAACGTCCCGTCAAGAGTCTTAAATCTTGGATCAAAAAGAGCATCCGCACTATTTTCAAAAGATTCATGAATTATATGCACCGCATCACTAAAATATTTCTCATTCCAAGGAACAACATGATAACAGTTTGGAATATTTGTAAACTTCATCATTTTGAGAATCTCTATGGAATTTGTTCCGCTCATCAAAAATCTCAAAACAGCGATCCCTACAAACTTAAACCCAAATCTTGCAATTTCACCAATCAATGTCCTTTGAGAACCTAGCATCGGATAACATACAATTTTATTTTTTCTTACTTGTTCAGTTTGTTTTAAAAATTCTTCAAGCAAATACTTACTTCTTATTATAAAATTTTCCACATTGAGAGAGTGAATAATATTCAGCTCAACAGCCTCGGAAATCATAGTTGTATAAACCATAAAAGCGACCGGAATACCGTCTTCTAAAAGAATAATACATTCTATAAGTTTTTTGTTAACTGAATCTATAAAATCCTCAAAACTTAAAGGTTCAAGTTCGAAATTGTAATCAGTAACAGCCCTTGTTCTAAAGTCATTATAAACCGGTTCAAAACCTTTGTAATCTTCTTGTGATAATACTTTTGCAACGTATTCCGTCATACTTTTCCTTAAAGCATATGATGCATTCTGTCTTTTTTCGTTTCCATATAGCGTTTATTGTACTTTGTTATCTCAGATTCTAATTTTACTATCTCATTTACATTTAGTCCATAACCCTTTAGAGCGATAATTTTTTTAGGGTTATTTGTTATAAGGTTAAACGTGGTGTAGCCAAGATCTAGAATGATTTGCGCACCATCACCGTAATTTCGCAAATCAGCCTTAAAACCAAGTGAGAGATTTGCATCAACTGTATCCTGCCCACATTCCTGCAGTTTGTATGCCTTAATTTTATTTACAAGCCCAATACCTCTGCCCTCGTGACCTCTCATATAAATAACAGCACCTTTACCGTATTTATCAATATATTCCATCGCACCATGAAGCTGGGAATTACAATCGCATTTAAGACTGTGGAAAATATCGCCCGTCAGGCATTCGCTATGTACTCTTATTGCAGGGATTTTATCGCTTCCGTCATCTTTTACCAATGCAGCATATTCCATGCCTGTAAGCTTATTTCGGTATCCGTAAATCATAAATTCACCAAAATGTGTCGGTAAAAACGCCTCTGCCTCTCGCACAACATATCTTTCTGAACGCAATCTGTAAGCAATTAATTCTGCAACTGAGATGAATTTTATATTATGCTTATCGGCAAATTTTCTTAAATCATCCCGGCGCATCATATGCCCATCAGAATTCATAACCTCGCACATAACACCTGCGGCTCTGTGTCCGCATAAACGTGCCATATCGACAACCGCCTCAGTGTGCCCTGTTCTTTGCAACACCCCTGCAGGTCTTGCAACACATGGGAACAAGTGTCCCGGACGTCTTAAATCTGACGGAACTGCGTCAGGCGCTATCGCAACCTCTACAGTTTTTGCTCTGTCGAATGCAGAAATACCCGTTGTTACTCCGTATTTCTCTGCCGCATCAATACTGACGGTAAATGCCGTTTTCATACCTTCATTATTTTGTTCAACCATTTGCGGAAGGTCAAGTTTTTCGGCAATTTCAGGTGCAACCGCAAGACATATAAGCCCTTTTGCCTCCTGAGCCATAAAATTTATTATCTCAGGAGTAACTTTTTCGCCCGAACAAATCAGGTCGCCTTCATTTTCACGGTCTTCATCATCGGCGACAAGTACCAATTTGCCGTCTTTGAAATCTTTTAATGCTTCTTCTATACTGTCAAATTTAAAATCTTCCATTACATAAACCCGTTTTCAACTAAAAAGTTTTCGTCAATCACATTATTTCTTGTTGACAGAAATTTTTCAACATATCTGCCCAAAATATCTGTTTCTATATTAACATAATCTCCAACTTTTAAATCTTTTAAAGTCGTATTTTCCAAAGTATGAGGGATTACGGCAACAGAAAATACATTACCGTCAAGACTTGCAACCGTCAGACTTACACCGTTGACTGCAATTGAACCTTTATAGACAATATACTTGCTATCCTCAACCTCAAATCTCATATTGCCAATATATTTGCCAAGCATATCCACATGTCCCTGAACAATATGGCCGCCCATACGACTTGAAGGAGTCAGTGCTCTTTCAAGGTTAACCAAGTCACCAACTTTAAGGTATCTGAAATTTGTTATTCTATAGGTTTCTTCACTAATATCAACAGAAAAACTATCCTGTGTCATATCAACAACTGTTTCGCAGCAACCGTTTATGGAAATGCTATCACCAAGTTTAATTCCGTCAAGCACTTTACTGCATTTGACAACAATTTTAGACGGAGAAAAACTTTGTATAATCCCTATTTCTTCAACAATTCCTGTAAACATAGTTATATTTTAACATGAAAATTTTATACTTACACTTCTTTAAATGTTTTAAAGTGGGTTTTACAAACTTCAGGCAGCTTGCCTTTTCCGTATTTTGAAATAAATTCCTTCGCAACGGTTTTGACCAAATCCGAACAACCTTTTTGAAATTTCAGACCATAAGCTTGTTCCATTTCTGCCATTTTTCTGACATAAGCAGCCCTCGCCAAAACTGATGCTGCAGCAACCGCAATATCTGCACTTTCTGCTCTTACCATCTGTTTAAGCTCAATATTCCTGCCGTTTTTCATTAGAGCTGACTTTATCAAACTTTCATCTCCAAACTGATCTGACATAGCATAATCGCATTCGTTATTTTCGCATATATTTTCAATAACCCTTGCATGACCCCATGCCAAAAGTTTGTTCAAATTTTTTATCTTTGCATAAAGTTCATTATACTTGCCGTTTGATATGGCAACCACAGAATGTATTGCACTTGATTTTATTACCTTTTCAAGCTCTAAAATCTTTTTATCGGAAATTTTCTTACTGTCTTTTATCCCTAAATCAGTAAAAAGTTTCTCTGTCTTCTCATCAACAAGGACTCCTGCCACACATAATGGCCCGAAAAAATCCCCCTTACCGGATTCGTCTACCCCAATATGCCTCATCTTATGCTCTCCGGGATTGCCATTGGAATCGGAGTTGGTGCATGCGGTTGTTGTACTGCCGGTTTTGCCACTTGCGAAGGTTGTACTGATTGAGTATGCACTTGAGCAGGCGCTTGTGTATGCGTTTGTGCCTGCGGCATGTTTGGCATATTAATCCTCTTTAAAATTTCCTGAGGATTTATTTCAACCGGTGCATTTTGTCCTTCCTGAACTTCTTCTCCCCCTGCATTTTCAGGATTTTCTTCTTCCTCTGTACCCTGCTCAATAATTTTCACATTTGAAGGATCTAATTGGAATGCTTCAAGATGCACCTCCGGATAGTTAAACTCTGCTTTTCCATAAGGTGCAGTTGCAACCTTCATAACATCTTTCCAAATAATTGCCGGAACTGTACCACCTTGAATGGATTTATTCATAACAGTATTGTCGTCACTGCCTACCCAAACACCTGTTACAATATTTGGAGTGTACCCAACAAAGTATGCATCCTTGTTTTCATCCGTTGTACCGGTTTTGCCTGCCGCCGGAACTCCAATATTGGCAGCCGCACCTGTGCCGTGTGTTACAACCGTTTTCAGCATTGCGGTCATCTCAGCCGCTGTTCTGAGGCTAAGTTGATGAGAAATTTTTGTCTTTGGCGCTTTGTATACTACTTTACCTCGTGAAGTTTCTACTCTTTCTATTGCATAAGGTTGAACAACATAACCACCATTTGCAAACGCACCGTATGCTCTTGTAAATTCAAACAATTTTACACCGTTTGAGCCTAATGCAATTGTATAATCATATTCAAGAGGAGTTTCAATGCCCAAAACCCTTGCAATCTGTATTACCCCTCGAATACCAACTTCCTTTATCATCCTTGCCGCACACACGTTTGAAGAAACCATCAAGGCACTGTATACAGGAATTTTTCCCCTGTATTTGTTACCATAGTTTCTTGGAGACCAACCTCCGATTGTAAATGGCATATCATCAATAAAATCGTTTGGACTTATGCCTCGTTCCAAACCTGCCGCATATACAAACGGTTTAAAAGCAGATCCCGGCGGTCTGATTGCCTGAGTAACCCTGTCATATTGAGTTTTTGTATAATCTTTGCCGCCTACATACGCCAAAATCCTGCCATCTGTCGGATCAAAAGAGAATACTGCAGCCTGTTTTGTATCAGAACCTAATCCCCATGCCTTCATATCTCTTATTACAGCCTCATTAGCAGCATTTTGTGCCTTTGAATCCAACGTTGTTACAACCTTATATCCTCCATGGATAATCTCAGTCTCATCAAATCCCAGCTTTTGCAATTCACCCATAACATAATCGCAAAAATATGGAGCTTTATTTGTAGTATAGAATTGTGGCATATCATTGAGTTTGACATCAGCCTTTTTAGCCTTTTCATATTCATCTTTTTTGATATAACGCATTTTATACATACGTGTCAAAACCTGATTACGCCTTTTTATTGCAAGGTCTTTATTGTTATATGGAGAATATACAGACGGGGCCTGAGGCAAGCCTGCAATTAACGCAAGTTCCGGCAAAGTACAATCTTTTATGTGTTTGTTAAAGTATATTTTTGCGGCACCTTCAACACCATAAGCGCCTGAACCAAGATATACATTATTTAAATACATTTCTAAAATTTGATCTTTAGAAATTGTTTTTTCAATACGTGCAGCAATTACAAGTTCTTTTATCTTCCTCGTAAAAGTTCTTTCATTAGACAAAAATAGAATTCTTGCAAGCTGTTGAGTGATTGTACTTGCTCCCTGAACCACCCTGCGCGCCAACACGTTTTGAACAGAAGACCTCACTAAACCAAATATGTCATAACCACTGTGGTGATAAAAATTTTTATCTTCTGTTGCAATTATTGCTTCTTTTAACTGTTCGGGGACATCTTTCAGCTCAACTTTTGTGAATGTGTATGCCGTAAATGTCTTTATGACTTCACCGTCATGTGAATAAAATTTTGTAACAATATTTGGCTTAAACTGTTCCAAATTCTTTATCGGAGGTTGAGATGTCAAGTACAACTGCAGCGCTGCAAATACAGCAAGCACAGTAGCGCATATGATTATGAGCATTAATTTTACATTAGAAGTAAAATCATTGTCCATTTTTTTCTTGCTGATATTACGCCTTGCAATCTCTTTATCTGATACACGTTTTTTTGTATATTTTTCAGCCATAAATATCCCCTTTTTCGTGTTTTATTATATCATATATATATGGATATACAAATTTATGAAGAAAATAATTGATTTTATACAAGTGTTAATAAACGAATTTCTGTCAAATTTCGTACCTGAAAGAGTCAGCTACGAGATTACAGGCGAATGCAAAAAATGCGGCAAGTGCTGTAACTATATGTATAGTGTTGACACATACACTGAGAAAGAATTCAAAATAATGCAATTTCTGTTTCCTAAATATAAAAGGTTCTATATAAAAGGAAAAGACGAAGAAGGCAATTTTATATTTGCATGCAAACTTGTAACACCCGAAGGCCTATGCTCAGACTACAAACACAGGCCCAAAATGTGCAGAAATTATCCGGCAAAAAGAATTTTTTACCCGGGCAAACTCCACGAAGGCTGCGGTTACACTGTCCATATCAAAAAATTTGAGGACTATTTAAACAAATAAAAAAAAGCCGTCTTAAATAAGAACGGCTACCAGACTTGGGGAGGAGGTATGAAAAACTTTCGTTTTTCATATCAATACTCTTTGTATCGGCAACCAAATTTGCTTCTTTAAATTTATTTTATAAATATCCTCTATTTGAAGTAGAAGACAAACAAAAAAGACTCTGCATGTTACAGAGCCTTTTTGTCTATTTTTAAGAATCTTATGAAACCTGCATTTCTTTTTCAAATCCAAACAAAGAACTTACTGATTCATCATCATGAATTCTTGAAATTGCCTGTCCCAAAAGCGGAGCAACAGAAAGTTGTGTCACATTAGACGGCATTTTGGACAAATCAAGCGGAATTGTATTTGTAACTATACATTCTTTGATAGGAGATGAACCTATTCTTTCAACCGCAGGACCTGAAAATACAGGGTGAGTGGCACAAACATACACTTCTTTTGCACCCTCTTTCATCAACAGTTTGGATGCTTCGCAAATTGTACCTGCTGTATCAATCATATCATCATACATAACACATATTTTATCTTTTACATCACCAATAACGTGAGATGCAATAGCTTCATTATGCTTATCTCTGCGTTTATCAATTATTGCAAGCGAACAATTGATTTGTTTTGCAAAATATCTTGTTCTTTGAACACCACCTGTATCAGGGCTTACCGCGACCATTTCGTCAGAGCTGAAGCCAAGATTTTTGATATAATTTACTAAAATAGGCGTTGCATAAATGTGATCAACCAAGATATTAAAGAAACCTTGAATTTGACCTGTATGTAAATCCATTGCAAGAACTCTGTTTGCACCTGCCGTTGTTAAAAGATCCGCTACGAGTTTTGCTGTAATAGCTTCACGACCTGAAGTCTTTCTGTCTTGTCTTGCATATCCATAGTATGGAATTACTGCAGTGATTGATTTTGCACTCGCACGTTTAAATGCATCGATAATGATCAATAATTCCATCAAATTTTCGTTTACGGGATTGCATAACGGCTGAATGATAAAAACATCATCTCCACGAACGCTTTCCTTAACCTGAACGTATATTTCACCATCTGCGAAGTTCTTAATAACCATAGGACCAATTGTTGTACCAAGGTAATCAGCAATTTCCTGTGCCAACTTTGAGTTTGAACGCCCCGCAAAAAGTTTAATGTCATGCGTCGGGTTAATTGAACGTTCCAACTGCGGAAAAGTCATTTCTAAAACCATTATTCTTAATCCTTTCTACACAATCATGATTATAAATGTTTGGTTTAATATCTACAAGTTTTTTTTAAGTAATATTACCAAAACACGTGAAAAAATTTTTTGCTAATGCAAAACAATTATTTTTTAATCCATTCTGCCATAACAAGGCATAAATCTTCGCCTGTTTCGGCATTTTTCAGAATATGGTTTGTGATATTGTCTGCAATTTCAACTTGCGAAATGACTTTTGCTCCATACTTAATTTCTTTTTTGAAAACCATATCAAGGGTTTTAAGTTTTCGTGTTTTTCTAAACTCGAAATCTAAAGGTTCAAAAGCCCAAACAATGTAGTTTGCATTATTAACGTGCTGATTTACGTCTAAATCGTCAAATCTTATTTCAAAAACCTTTTCTATATCGACTTTTTGAGGGCCTCTGACTTTACCGAATTTCAAATCATCTTCGCGGCTTTCATGCTGAAGCATATAAGGATTACCTTGCAAAGCCTCAGAAACGTTTGCCATACCGTGATTTTCCAAATCAACAAGGGCCCAGCAGCTTGTAGCTCTGCCGATACGCTTGTCGGAATGCTTAATTTCAAAATCACGAAACGCAAAAAGCTTGTTGTACCCTCTTGGTTCTGTTTTTATTGTCAAATCATACAAACCTTTCGGGTAATCTTCAAATTCAATCCTGTACTTCAACAGAAACCATGCCAAATTATTTTTTATAATGTATGAATATCCAAAATTCAGGGCTTCTGCGTTATCGCTTGCCAAATCCTGTAAAAATTGCAAAAGTGCAGATGGCTTGAGGACCAAATCATAATCCATTTCCGAATATCTGACCTTTACCGTTTCCTCAAATACATTATTTTCCATAAAACAACTTCCCTTCCATATTATGAATTTTAACATAAAAATTTTACGACTATGCATATGTCCAAATCTGACATGGTAGGGATTTATCATATATTATGTTAAAATAAAAATCGAAGGAGTTAAAAATGGCACTTACACCAAACGAACAACAGCAAAAGGCGATAGATATTTTAGACGGTTCAGTTATGCTTTTAGCAGGCCCCGGGACAGGCAAAACCTTTACGGTTATTCAGCGTATTGAACATATGTTGTCTCTCGGAGTTGAACCGACATCAATACTTTGTCTGACGTTTTCTGATGCGGCGGCAAATGAGATGCGCCAAAGGTTAATCAAAAAAATGGGTGTTGTGGCGTCAGGTGTTGATATTTATACCTATCACTCATTTTGTAATGATATAATCAAAACTTACCCGTCACAGTTTGAAATGGCAGTTGGTGTAAGGCTCATTAAAGACACAGAAAAAATCAAGCTGATGAGAGAGTGTATTGATGAGTTTGAACCTAAATTTTTTATTCCGACAAAAGGCGATAAATACTTCTTCACCAAAAACTTTATCACACATATTGAAAAACTAAAATCCAAACGGATAAACAAAGAGCAATATCTTGAATTTATTAAAACAAACCCAAATCTTTTGCCTAGAATTACAGAACTCAGAGTAGAAATTCAAGAGCGTGAACAACGCGGGGAATTGCGCAACAAAGGCCGCTATGGAGAACTTGAAAAAATTGAAAAGGATATTGAAAAAGCAAAAGAGCTTTGGGCTTTGTATGAATTATATGCAGACAAAATGCTTAAAAACAACCTGATAGATTTCTCTGACATGATTAACTTTGTGCTTGACGAATTTGAAAAAGATAAACGATTTTTGAGTGAAGTTTCAAACAAATACAAATATTTTCTGGTTGATGAATATCAGGACACAAACGATTTGCAAAACGCAATTATTTTCAACCTTGTTGACGGAAACAAAGAAAACAATATTTTTGTTGTAGGGGATGATGATCAGATTATTTACGGTTTTCAGGGTGCAAAACTTGACAGTATCGAAAACTTTTTAACAAAATACCCTGATACAGCGGTAATTTGCCTCAAAGAAAGCAACCGCTCAACGCAATCCATTCTTGATTTTAGTTATGCAGTTATCTCTCAGGATGAAAACAGGCTTGAAAAAAACCCGAAATTTGAAAGTAAAGGCATTTCAAAACGTTTAACTGCCGTAAACAAATCTGTTTTACCTTTGGATAGAAAAGTCATACGCCTGCATTTTGGTGACAGTTTGCAGGAAACAAACCATATTGTTGATGAAATTGTTGATTTGGTAAATTCCGACAACTGCCCGAAAAATGATGATGGTGAAAAGGATTTGTCTAAAATCGCAATTATTTCAAAGAAAAGACAGGAGCTTCAAACTTATGCCGAGATGCTAAAGGGCAAAAATATTCCTTGTCAAATAGATGAGGGCAAAAGTATCTTCGCTATCCGCTCATCAATTTTGGTTTATTTCTATATGAAAGCACTTGATAACTATCTTATGTCAAGTGACAAACTCTTTGGACTACTGCTTTCCGAACCTTTCAAACTGGATTTGGAAGACTATAACAAGATTTTGAGGGAAAAACGACTTCTCTTGAATGAGAAACCGAATGACTTCATTACTTTGATGAAAAAACTTGACGGTTGGAAAAACCCTGACAAGATTGAAGAATTTCTAAAAACTTTTGAATACCTGCAAGAATATGCACAGACAAACAATTTAAGAAACACAATTGTCGAAATAATCAACCGTACAGGGATTTTGGAAGCCTTTTATAAAGACGAAAAGAACCGTATGGAAAACCTTATGGGTATCAAAAAACTGCTTGCCGAAGCAACAGAATACGGAAACATTGACCCGACAAAAGGGCTTGGTGATTTCGTTCAATACCTTTCAGACTGCTGGATTGACGAAATTGATATCACGACAGACAAAAGTTCTGTAATACAAAACGCAATCCAGTTGACAACTTATCACGGGTCAAAAGGCAGAGAATTTGATTATGTTTACCTGCCAAATCTTATTTCAAGGAATTGGGAAGATTTCAGAATGCCGGGGGAATACAAACTCATCTGTGAGCCGGTTTTGGAAAAAGAAGATGACGACAAGAAAAAGGACAGCGAGCTTTTGAAACTTCTTTTTGTAGGAATTACAAGGGCAAAATATGCGCTCACAATTTCGTTTGCTGATATGGAGGACAACAGGGCAAACCAAATTACCAAATACCTTGCTGGCCTTGAAAATTACGACTTTGACACCCAAACTTTTGAATATAAGGAAGACGACTTTACAAGAGAATTTTTCAGAAGCATTTCACGTGACGTTTTTGATAACCAAAAAGCGTTTACAGACGAGATAAGGGAACGTGTTGAGAGTGTTGTACTTTCACCAAGCAGACTGAACGACTACCTTGCATGCCCGAGAAAATTCTTCTACACAAAAGTTTTGGGAATAGATGTAGAAGAAGCCGATTGGGATAACGCAAACTTTGGTACAACCATTCACAAAATATTGGAAAATGCCGTCAGGATTGCAAAAGACACCGGAGAATATCCGAGTGCCGAAGCCATAAC
>JBGUSD010000163.1:0-4799 GCA_045132355.1 Candidatus Gastranaerophilaceae bacterium | reverse complement strand
ATAAAATCACAGGTTCTTCCTCCGTTGCTTTTAACATTTCGGTTTCGTTTGCCTGATGAAATTCATCCCCTCTAGGTCTGTTTTTATTTCTTTTTTTACGTTTGTTTAATTTTTGATCAATGGCTTTATCAAATTCCTCATCAGATATAGCTTGTTGTTTACCGTATACGTTTTGATCTCCGTAATTATCCCACAAGTCCCCCTCGGCAATTGCGGCAGGGCTTGCCATAAATACGAGTGTAAAAATTATCGTAAGAAGTTTTTTCATATTCTTATAATAATGTTTTTTTTTGAGAAGTAAACCCTTTGTTTGAAGTAAAATTTGTAAAAATAAAATCGCCTTGTTATAACCAGGCGATTAAATAAATATTTTAGATAAACACGAGAAATTACCCTCACCCGCCGTTGTATATCTCGTGCTCTTGATAACAACGTGCACCCTCTCCCATAGGGAGAGGGATAAGGCTTAATAATTACGCAAGATAACCTGACAAAATGTCTCGTCCGGATATCTTTAATTTCTTTAAGGCTCTCATTTCTGTCTGCCTTATGCATTCTTTGGTCACACCGTACATATTGCCGATTTCTTCCAATGTCATACGGGTGGTATCTCCAAGTCCGTAGCGCATTTTTACTACTTCTTGCTCTCTGTCTTTTAGGGTTGAAACAACCATTTCAATGTCACATTTTAGGCCTTCAAACTCTATATTTTCTGATACAGAAGCCTTTTCATCAGCCAAAATGTCCGCAACGTTCAATTCTTTGCCGTCAGCTTTTTCAAGACCGCTTTCGATTGAAATTGTCTTTGTATATGCGGATAGAAATGTCTCAATTTTATCCACAGGCATGTTCATTTTCTTTGCAACATCTTCCGTTTTTACTTGTTTGCTTGCAAGTTTTTCCATTTCTGACTTGATTTTTGAAAATTTTGATAATGTTTCTTGTATATATACAGGAATTTTCATGCAGTGTGATTGCTCTGAAATAGCCTTAAACATTGATTGTTTGATCCACCAGCTTGCATAAGTTGCAAATTTGTAGCCAAGTTTGTAATTGAACTTGTCGGCTGCAATCATCAAACCTAAATTGCCCTCTTGTATCAAATCCACAAGCGGAAGGTTTGATGTGTGAATGGCTTTTTTTGCTATAGTAACAACCAATTTAAGGTTTGATTCAATCAGCTGTTGTCTTGCTTTTGTATCGCCTTCTTTTGCCCTCTTTGCGACTTCTCTTTCTTCTGCTGCAGAAAGTGTCGGATACTGTGAGATTTCCTTGATATATCCGCATAAAGTGCTGTCAAAAGGTAATATCTCACTCTTTGCAGGATCTGAGAATTTTGAAACTCGTTTCATTTTGATTGGTGAATTTTTGGGCATAGCAAACTCCTCTTCTTAAACACATATTTGTGGTAAACACGGGTAAACACTAGTATATAAAAAGTATATACCACGATATATACTTTTTTAAACATGCATGTTACGAAATGTAAAATTGAACCGAATGAAAATGTTGAATAGTGGTTAGTATCGGTATTTTGTTATAGAATTTTAGTGAGGAGATATGTATGAAAAAGAAGTTTTTAATTTCGTTAGGTATATTGTTTATTGTTGTAATTACGGCTGCGGTCACTTATGCGCTTACGGTGCCGGCACCAACGTACGACAAGCCGTCTGATTATAAAGTCGGTATTCAGTACTCTGAGGCTATTGAGTCTGATAAGCCTATGGTTGCATTATTTTATGCGGACTGGTGCGGTTACTGTCTGAAATTTATGCCAAAATACAGAACGTTGAGCAATATATACAAAGGAAAATACAATTTTGTTATGTTGAATGTTGAAGCCGCAGAAAACAGAAAACTTGTTGAAGATGTTGTTGTAACAGGTTATCCGACAGTTATGATTCTCGATCCGAAATACGATAACAGAGTGTTATTAAACAACGGATACTATCACGATTTGAAAAAGTTCAGAGTTGAGCTTGACAGATACCTAAGAATCAGAAATCTGCTCAACAAAGCAGCCAAAAAATAATTGTTAACATATGTAAAAGTTTTGTTAAAAACGTAGCAATTTTTGAGATTGAGGGAACTTTATAATAGTATAAAGCTCTCTCTTCTTATTTAAACGGATAGGCCTTGAATATCACAAGGTCTTTTTTTTATGGCTGAGCCACAGCAACATTCTCTGACGAGATTTGTGTTGGCGCTTGTAATGACATATGCAAAAATTTGTCTGTTTTTGTAATAACGCGTGTAATTATCAATGTAAAAAGGTTTTGGCTGAGCCACGACAACACTTTTTGGCGAGATTTGTGTTGGCGCTTGTGAAGACGTATGCAATAGGTTGTCTAATTTTTGTGTCAGCGCTTTTGATTATTAATGTTAAAGCTTTTGGCTGAGCCACAGCAACACTTTTTGACGAGATTTGTGTTGGCGCTTGTAATGACATATGCAAAATTTTGTATGTTTTTGTGATAACGCTTGTGATTATCAATGTAAATGGTTTGTGTTTGATGTTCTACAGTATTATTTAACTTATTTTATTTGGTATATAATATAAGTTATGAAAGATATTCAAAACTTGGAAGATAATAGAAAAGTTGACATCCAAAAAGTCGGTATCAAGCATATCGAAATGCCTTTGACAATTCAGCGAAAAAACAGCAGTGATCAGGTGGTATATGCAAAGGCCAGAGTCAATGTATCTCTCCCTCAAAGATACAAGGGAACTCACATGTCCCGTTTTGTCGAAGTGTTGAATGAGTGGCAGGGTAAACATCTTTTGGGTGTTGATATAAAAGGTTGTCTTGAAGCTATAATCAAAAAATTGCATGCGCAAAGCGGTGAATTGGAATTTAAGTTCAAGTATTTTATTGATAAAAAGGCTCCCGTGTCCGGTTTGTGTGCTCCTATGAGTTATGATTGTTCATTCGAAGGTCGAATTGACAACGGTGTATATAAATTTATCTTGGGTGTGGTTGTTCCCGTAACGACTTTATGTCCGTGTTCAAAAGAAATTTCAGACAACGGAGCTCACAATCAGCGCGCATTAATTTCTGTAAAAGTTTCTTATGACGAAAGTGAGCAAATTTGGTTAGAGGATCTTATTGAATTGATTGAAAGTTGTGCATCTTGTCCTTTGTATCCGCTTTTGAAACGCCCCGATGAAAAATTTGTTACCGAAAAAGCGTGGGATAATCCAAAGTTTGTGGAAGATGTTTTGCGTGATGCGGTTGTAAAACTAAGAAAACATCCTCTCATCAAGGAGTTTGAAGTAGAATGTGAAGCTTTTGAAAGTATTCACAACCACTCGGCTTGGGCATATCAAAAAGAAGTTTGCAAAAAATAAAGGCCTGAATCTTCAGGCCTTTGTTATTGTTATTTTATTTGCCGATTTCGTCAGCAAGTTTCGTTTCAAGTCGTCCGTTCAGGGATTTATTTACCTTTTGAAGTTTTTGGGCAATTAATTCCATATTATCTGTCCATACAAAGTTGTCTGTTACGTATTTTTCAGCTTTTGCAAAGTCTTCTTCTATCTGAATTCTTATTATTTCAGCAAGCATTTCTTTTGCAATCGGTACGACTTTATCAATATTAACGTGAATTTTGCCATCTATTATGTCGTATGCGCCTCGTTGTGCAAAATAATTGTTTTGCATAACCGTTCTGACACGGTGAGCTTGGCTCAATGTTGGTTTTGATTTAAGAAAGTTGTCAGCGATTACGGTCACAATAATTTGTTTGCGTTGTTCTTCCGTGTACATTCCAAGTTCTGTAAGCAGGTCAACAAATGCAAGAGAACCCATATCTGCCTTGTTTTCTTCAATTATATTTCTGTATTTGCCAAGCTTTTCGCAACCCTTTTTAGGTCCGAGTGAGTGTGCGTTTTCATGTCCTATTGTGAACCAGTGGTCTGCTTCATCTAAGTAATATTTGTGTTGTTCTTTATCAAGAATTGCGTCAAGTCTTTCCTGCAATTTTTTAAGATCGCTGATAAATCTTATTTGTCTGTGATAAACATTTCTTCTGCCGCCACCAATTTGAAGTGAAAGTTTATCGTCATTTGGCAAATTTTCAGCTAAAGTTATACCCCCACGGTATTCTCCAACATCACCTGCCGCTTGAACCATATCAACATCAACCATTGTTTGTTTTGTGTCTTTGTCAGGGGAGATGTTTTGTTCATATTCGTCTGCGTATGGCATATTTTTTGCTAATATCGGTAAATATTTCTTTATTGCCATAAGCGCTTCTGTACCTTTTTTGTTGACGATTCCGACCCTGCCGCCAAGAAAATCTTTTGGAGTAGGCGTTATTCCGTGACTGTCTAAAAGAGCCTTTAATTCGGCGTTTTCAACAATAGTTCCTGTCATTTCATCTTCATAATTTTCTCTTGTTATTGTGAATTCAAGGGGAGTGTCTTGCAGAGTCGCCCATTTTTTGTCTGCATATGCGTCAAGCATAGGGTCAGCCTTTCTGAAAGCTTTTGCTTGAAGCTCGAGATATTCATTAAAATCTGAGTTTGTTGAACATTTTGCGGCAAGTTCAAGCTCATCTGCTGCTTTTGAAAACTCATCTTTAAACTTGTCAACGTAATCAATACCTTTTAAGTATTCGCCATCTCTTTCCACTACTGAACGTTGGGTTAGTATATTTTTTACTTCGTCAATTTTATTTTCGTCAACCATTCTTGTTAAAATTTTGTGAAATTCCTCTTTTGAAAGGTCTTTCGGATAGACTCCTTTGCCCGGAAGTTCTTCTATCCCCTGTGCCAAGTTGATTTTGTTTGACATAGAGTC
>JBGUSD010000162.1:0-3646 GCA_045132355.1 Candidatus Gastranaerophilaceae bacterium | reverse complement strand
GGCGTTGTCCTTAGCCCTGCCAATAGATTGTAACCGAAAACCCCGCCCCTTGAATTTCAAACACTCATAAATTCGTGTTGAAATTCTTCCCCCGCCCTCAAGGGGTGGGGGTAAGGTTACAACGGCACGAAGGGCACCCGTTAGGGTCTTTACAACACAAAGTGTTGTCGTGGTTATCCATTTGACCGCGTGTTTCTCTTTCTTTCGTACATTTCTTTCTCTTTGCCACGCAAACAAAGAGAAAGAAATGTACAACAATGGATATAATATTTATTATGTAAACAAATGTAACACCATTTTGTTTGAAAAAAGCAATTTCACAAGGCAAATTCTCTTTATATAAATATACAGGTTGGAAGAGGATAAACCAAATGAAAGAACAAGAATTAAATACAATGATGTCAGTAGTTTCAGACCCTATTAATAATGTTTATAAAATCAATTCAAGAAAAGATCTGGAAGAAATTCAACGTATCATCAGAATCTTCAATATCTCTGATGAACAACACAACAAGCATACCATGCTTTCAATCAAAAATCTTGCAACTTTCAGATTGGTTTTAAGCAATAACTAAGTCGTTAAGGAAAATAAGGAAATAAAGAAAATAAAGAATCCCGTTTAATACGGGATTCTTTATTATTTGAATAAACTTACAATCGGAGGCAAAAACAGTAATACCCCAACGATTACTGCTATAAAAGTTGTAAACATTACCGCCCCTGCAGCAATATCTTTTGCCATACCAACGAGTTTTGAATACTTATTATGAAATACCGCATCAAGCGAAAATTCTATTGCAGAATTCACCATCTCTGCACAAATTACAGCAGAGATTGTCAGCAATAATATACAAATCTTTTCTATTGAAAAATCCAGACAGACCGCAAACGCCAATATAAGTAATGCAGCCATAAAGTGAATTCTTACATTTACTTCGCTTTTCAAAACCAAACGAAGTCCCTTTCTTGCATTTGCAAATGTATTTACAAACCCTTGTGCTTTGTATTTACTCATATTCCAACGCTTTCCAATGCTCTGCTTTGCATTCCTACAACAAAATTATAATCTTCTTCGGTTTGGTGGTCAAATCCCAACAAATGCATTATCCCATGACTTATCAAAAATGCAAGTTCATGATCAAATGTTGTACCCTTTTTGTCAGACTCCTCCTGAACTTTATCAAGAGCAATCATAACTTCGCCCAGATTGATTTCTCCGTCAAAAATAAATTTTTCTTCGCTGTCAGCAAATATTGCGAATGTTATAATATCAGCCGGATAATCTTTATTTCTGTATTCTCTGTTAATCTCATGTGTCTTTATACTGTCACAGTATACAAAATCAAAACTTATCTTGCTATAATTTTGACCTGCAAGACAAGATTCTTCTTCTATCTCATTGAGATAGAACTTTAAAACTTTTTTCGCAACATTAATGAATTTCCGTTCATTTATATCGAATTTGTCATTTATATTTTCGCTAAATACATTAATTTTCATCGCTGCGTTGTTCTTCCAACTGCTTAATCTTGTTTTCCAAGTCTTCATCAAGAATCTTTGTCGGCATAACAATTTTATTTTTATCAAAGTCCTCTGCCAAATTTTCCTGATATTTAATCCTGTTATGCTGCATACCTCTTAAAATTCTGCTGAACGTCGCAGCAATAATTTTGATATCCTGAAGTGTCAATGGACTATCAGCAAGTTGAGAATCATTCAATCGTTCAACGATAATTTTATCTATAATATTCTCAATTTCTTCAGGCGTAGGGTTTTTCAAAGACCTTACCGCAGACTCAACAGCATCAGCAATCATAAGAATAGCCGTTTCCTTCATATTCGGTTTAGGTCCCGTATACCTGAATTGTTCTTCTTTTACGTTTTCTATGCCCTCTTCCTGAACCGCCTGGTTATAGAAATAACTTGCAAGACCTTCCCCATGATGCTGAAGAATAAAGTTATGGATGATTGACGGCAATTTATATTCTTTTGCAATATCAACACCATCTTTCGGATGAGCGGTAATAACCATTTTGCTCAAACGCGGATTAAGTTTTGCATGAGGATTTTCAATTCCAAAATAGGATTGATTTTCCACAAAGAACAGAGGTCGTTTGAGTTTTCCTATATCATGGTAAAATGCACCAACCCTTGCCAAAATAGGATTTGCACCTATTGCCTCCGCTGCGGCTTCACACAAATTGGAAACCATCAAACTATGATGATAAGTACCCGGAGCCTCAAATTGCAGACGTTTCAGCAGTGGCTGATTATGATCCGCAAGTTCTGCCAAGCCATATGGCGTTATTATATTGAATAAACTTTCAAATACAGGAAACACTCCTAATGCAAATACAGAACTCAATATTCCGTTTAAGAATATCAAACCGCAATTTTTTAATATCATAACATTACTTATATCAATCAGGCATTTTTCAATCAAATATATGCTTATTACAAAAATCAGACCTGCAATTGATATAAAAAATCCGGTTTTAAGAAGATCGAATCTTCTTGAATATCTGATTCTTGATACCGTAAGCATTGAAACCATGCCCAAAAGTATAAACGTTATAAGCCATTGATAATCATACTGAGCGCCAATTGCCAACAAAGAACACAACAATGCCGTTGCGATAAAACCAACCCTCGGGCTTAAAAATATAGACATGATGATCATAAATGCCGGAATCGGTAAAATATATGGAGAAAATCCCGTTGGCAAAAGAGTAGCTATTATGGCAACCGTTATAGTTAATACTGCAGATATAGCAAGATAATTATATTCTAAAAATTTCTTTTCAAAGAATTTAAGATAACCTACAAACAACAAGGTTACAATCAAAACCAGCATGTATATAGCCATCAGTCCTTGCCAGTTGAGTTCATAAACATTATATCCAGCTTGCCTCAAGGCATCACGTTTTAATCTCGTAACAGGTTCACCTTCAAACAAAATCTTATCACCCTCTTGAAAGGTAATTTCATAAGGTTTTACGGAATTCATCGCATTTTTACGGGCAATTTCTGTTGCGAATTCATCAACAACAAGATTTGGAACTATAATTTGCTCCAGTAAAGCCCCAATAACCGTAATCTGGCGCTTTGAAACATTTGTCACCATGTTGTTATTAATTATTGAAGATATTTTGTCCTTATCAAAATCGCCTTCGGTTATCCCTGATCTTAAAACCTTATCCAGAGTTATTGAAGCCTTTTCAAAAACTTCTTCAAGACTCTTTTCATCGGCTATTAACAAAAAGTTTGTAACAAATTTCTTCTTCTCATTATCAGAAACATCAAGTAATATTCCCAATTCTTCCACTTTTACAGCTGATGCAGAATCCTTCTTCCTTATCTGAATTATTGAATTTTCTAAGGTCTTCAAATTTGTTTTTATAAACTCATCTTCTGCCGCCGTCAAGACCGGTTCAACTCTTGAAGCCACTTCTTTTTTATGCTGTTCCGTACGTTTGACATCAATTACCGTCAACGTCTTTTGAGCAATAATATCACGCTTACTTATTCCGTTTTCAATAATATTTTGAAAGAAATAATTTTGAGCCGAAATAACCGCAGTCAAAACAACTGTAAAGAATAATAAAGCCGATATTTTCACAGTATTAGGTGAGGCCATAAATTCCTT
>JBGUSD010000161.1:0-3609 GCA_045132355.1 Candidatus Gastranaerophilaceae bacterium | reverse complement strand
ATGAATGAAAACATACACTATGAAAATAAGAAAGCTGATATTGAATTAGATACATGTTTTATTCAACGGGCAGCAGTAAGTTTTGGGGAAACTCAAATTATTATTACTCTTGATTTAAGCGAAAGTATTTATAATACAGAATATTTTACTGATGAACTGTTTAAGGATGCAGACAATGAATAATTATCAAAAAATAAAGGCTATGAGCATTGAGGAAATGGCGGAATGGCTTACTTTATGCCAAATGGATTTTGCTAAAAATGTATTAAAAGATTTTAATTTAGTAAGTTTTTATGATTATAGACCTTGTGATAATGCAATCGAAATAAATAAGCAATGGCTTGAATCGGAAAGCGAGGGGTAAAAATTATGGGCAGACCGAAAGACGACATATATGATTATAGTAAAACAATGCCGTATTATTGTAAAGAATGCGGGCAATGTAAAAATTATAAACAAGCCTATAAAAATCTTAAAGTGCATAATGTCGGATATGGTTGCAGAGATGTTTATTGCCTTAAAAAACAATGTATAGCACAGTATTTATGAGGATTGAATGATGTCAGAAATAGAAAAACTTTATGAGAATGCAAATGTAGAAAAAGAATGGAAGCCGCTGCCGTACGGTGATATTGAGGAATATTACCCCGAATTTACGGCTGAGAAGCAGATTGAATTGATCAAGTGGTTAAGTAAAAGACCTTTATCATTATTAATAGGTCGGTATAAAGGTAAATATTATTTTGGAAACAGTAATTTTAATTCTAAAGCAGATAGTTTTGATAACGCTATTGCAATAAGAATTAATGACCTTTGGCAAAACTTAACAGAAGAAGAGAAAGCAGAAATAAAGGAAATACTGAAATGAAGACTAAAGAAGAAATTGAGGCAGAAATAAATAAAAATTTTCCGTATAAAGAACAATCTATAATGATGTTTGCATATACAGCATTCATTGAATTGTTAAAATATCAAAAGGAAAAGATAGCAGAGCCATTGTATTGGAATGTTTATATAACAAGCTTAAAGAAACAAATGAATGAAGATTTAGATAATTTGCTTACATTTAGTGAAGTAGGAATACAAGAGGAGTAGAATGAAAGAAATTAAACTTGACGAGAGTAAATTGTTAAATGAATATGAAGCACTCAACACAACAACAGAAATTAATTCTAATTTTAATTCAAAGGAAGTTTATAAATTTTTTGAAGATATGAATCCTGTTTTAAAAAAGGAATTGAAAAAAAGACTTATGGAAGAATCATGTAAAGAATCAGACTGTGAAAAGATGAGAAAACAAATAGAAAAGTATATAGAAGAAAATACTGATTTGTTAAAACCAGAAAAACATATTGCAATAGAGGTTACTGCCACACCAGAAGAATTAGAAGAAAGAAAAATGAGAGTTAATTTCATAGCCTTAGACGAATACGGTATAGAAGCAATTAAGAAGATGAAAGGTGAATGTGAATGAAAGATACAAATTATACAATACAAACAAGCAAAGATAATTATGTAACCTATACTACAAGCAAAAATAAAAGAATGAATAAAGTAATCATAGACGGTTGCAATGTTGCAGAATGCGAACATTTATGGAGAGATAATTCTGTTATAGATTTGCATTTTTGTAGAATTAACTTTGATAATAATTATTTCAGCAATGGCATTCCTTGTTGCGATAAGTGTAACAAACATCCCAACTGCTATTACAAGCAACTCAAACGGCTTGAAAAAGATTTTGAAAACTTGCGTGAAGCCATGCATAAAGATTTTTGTAGCCATTATGTATTAGGTGAATGTTCACAAGAACACCACGAGAACTGTGTCGGCAAAAAGCAATGTATTCATGATTTAGAACAGATTATAAGCAATTTAAAAGCGGAAAACGAAAAGCTGAAAGCAGAAGTTGAAGACTTAAACTTCTATATTGATAGTTATAAGCAAGTATGGGAAGTCGATAAATACCGAAAAGCACTTGAAGAAATAAGAGGGATAGCAAAAAAAGGGATAAATAGCACAGACCCCTATGAAAGAATGTATGGTGCTGTTCCTTTTTGCAAACCTATTTTAGACAAAATTGGCGAGGTGTTGAAATGAAAGACAATGAAAAATGCAAATATTATTGAATTGTGTTAATTATTTCACAAAAATATTCCGTTTATGCCAACCTTGATTTTAACTCAGCTTTAAAACATTCTCTTCTAAAGCAAGTTGTAAAATATGCCCCTTTTATTCTTACATTTGGGTCTTTACATAGGTTCATTACACGCCACGCAATGACAGGATTTCTCTTTACAACTGCTCTCGGATTGTAAACACGCCATTGTTCTAATTGATTTACCAAATACCACCAATCGGATTTATCAAGCTGCTGTTCTTTCTCATGACATGAATCATGGCATATAAGGGTATTATTACCTTCATGACATAGTTCATGACTTATCATGTCATGTTCATAATATGAGTTCAAATTTTCGTTCAGTTCCATAGCTCCCCCAATCTTTTTAAAAAATTGTCATTACAAACTTGACCTATGAGCAGAACCGAACTATAATAATATTAAGTTAAATTTTTAGAGTGGTTTTGGTTCTGCCAAAGCCTTTTTTATTTATTAAATTGTAACGAAAAATTAAATTTGCATGCCTTTAATTTAATTTCTCTATCATCATGTTACAAATCATGGTAACATTAAGTCAAGCGGTTAGAATTTATAAAAAAGTTTGAAAAGGTTTGAAAATGTCTGAAGAAGAAAAGGTTGAATTATCAGCTGTTGAAGCAATGGCTGTGCTTAATTGGAAGAAATCAAAAGTCTATTATTGGATCAGTTCAGGAAAGTTTGAAACTGTTGAGAGAATAGACGGCCAAAAAATACTTTTAACTCCCTCTGAAATAGATAAATTAAAGGAAAACAAAGAAGTTTTAAAAAGTTCTGAAAGTTTGGAAAATTCCGAGAATGTTCAAGAAAATTCAGTACAAAATATTACAAAAGATTACAAAGAAGTTCAAAAAAGTTTAACTTCGGAAACATTTGAATTTTTTAACAAAAGTTTGGAAACAATCAAACAAATACATCAGGCAAGTTTGCAAAATTACGGACATAGCCTGAAACTCTTAACTGACGGCAAGTCTGCAATCGAGCAAGAAAATCTCGAACTTAAACAAGAGAAAAAAGCTGTTGAAGAAAGTTTGAAAAATTCCGAAAAACAAATTCAAGAAAATTTGAAACAGTTTGAAAAAATACAAAGAGAGAAAAATATAATCATTGTAATATTAGTATCAATAATACTTTTAGCCTGTTTTATGTTCTTTTTAGTTTCAAACGGTTTTGTACAGTTTTAAAAAGTTTGAAAAAGAGTTATACTTTTAATATAAAAATGAGATGTTTATGGAAGAAAACTTAAAAAATAAATTCGCTGAAATTATTAGAGATTTTCAAGAAAAAAAGGTTTTGTTGCCTGCTGATTTTTCTAAAGAATATTCAATTAAAAGAATGAAACTGCCACGCAAATTGAAAAAAAAGTATAAAAAAGAAAAAAAATATTTGTTTGAAGTTAATTATATTGATAATATAGAATATGCAAGCATTACGATTCCAATAAAATAAAA
>JBGUSD010000160.1:0-7253 GCA_045132355.1 Candidatus Gastranaerophilaceae bacterium | reverse complement strand
TAATTCCACCGCCTACACCTGTGCCTAATGTCAGCATAACAGAGTTTTTATAACCCTTTGAGGAACCTATTTCGTATTCCGCCCAAGCAGCGCAATTTGCATCATTTTCGACAAAAACAGGTTTTTTGCTCAAGGATTTAAAATCAGTTTTCGGATAATCACCTGCAATATTACCTGTTGATCCGATTATACCTGTATTTTCATTATTGACAGCCCCGCAGGTAGAAAAAGCAATTACATCAACTTCGTCCTCACGTTTTGCTATTATATTTTTAAACGTTGAGGTAATCTCCTCAAAAGTTTTTGGAGTTGGGTGTTTTTCTACCTCGCCAACAATTTCACCTTTATCATCTACTATCGCAGAGTATATTTTTGTACCGCCGACATCAATAGCCAATGCTTTTCTCATTATTTACCCCTCTGAACAAATCTTTTTGTAATCAACTGCGGTCTCGTAATTGCAGAACCAATTACAACTGCATGTGCTCCGATTTTAAATGCCCTATCCACTTCCTCAGGCAGCCATATTCTGCCCTCTAGGATAACCGGGACTTTTGTTTTCTCAACTAATGCCTCTAGCAACGGGAAATCAGGCCCTTCCGGAGAATTTAAAGATTCCATTGTGTAACCTGCAAGTGTAGTAGAGATAATATCTGCACCCGCTTTTGCCGCTTCTATACCTTCTTCCAAAGTTGCAATATCTGCCATAGCCACACGGTTATTAATATGGATATATTTTATAATCTCACTAATTGGAGTTTCTCTTTTTCTTAAAGTTCCATCAAACGCAACCACATCCGCACCGGCCTCCACCAAGGATATAACATCCTCTAATGTCGGTGTTATGTAGACAATTTCCTTAAAATTTGCAGGTATAACTTTGGGTTTTGTAATTCCTATCACGGGAACATCTGCTATTGCCTTTGCATTCTTAACATCACGCACCCCTGCCACTCGCAGAGCACCTGCACCGCCTTTTACAACAGATTTTATCATGGCATTTATGCAAGATTCCTCATACAAAGGCTCATTCGGCATAGCCTGAACAGAAACAACGACCTTATTTTTTAAACGATTTACAATATTCATACGCACATTATACCCTAAAAACATATTTTGAGATATAATAAATATCGGAGAAAAGACATGAAAAAAAGCTTAATCAAATATATGTACTTAACACGTGATGTTGAAGTATACGAAAGAGAGAACGGCCACACTATCGTTTTGGCACACAAAGAGGGTGAACTTGTCAACGTGAGCACCTGGGTAAAAACAGGTTCTATTAACGAAACAGATAAAATCAACGGTATTTCACACTTTTTGGAACATTTAATGTTCAAGGGTACACACAAACACAAAGCAGGTTATTTTGACAGAACATTAGAAGCAAAAGGGGCTATCGTAAATGCTGCAACATGGAAAGATTATACATACTATTATGTAACACTTCCAAGGGGTGAAAACTGCTGCGATTTAAACCTTGCAATAGAGCTGCATGCAGATATGATGCTTGATCCCGTACTTCCATACGAAGAAATAGGCGCACCATTTGATATAAATGACAAAACCGTCACGGAAAAAAGAGAACGTCACGTTGTTATAGAAGAAATCAGGATGCGTAAGGACCAATCATGGACAAAGGTATACAACTCCTGCAACTATAATCTCTATACCAAACACCCTTATAAGCGTGACGTAATCGGTACTCCTGAAATTATTTCTCAAGTTACGCGTGATGATATAATGAATTACTACCAAACTTTTTACACCCCTGAAAATATGACAACTATTATTGTGGGTGATTTTGATCATGACCAAATTTTAAAGAAAATTGAAAAAGAATTTGATTTTAAAGACAGACAAAATGCTCCAAAACGCATAAATGAAATCGACAAACCTGTTCAAACGACAAAATATGTAGAGGAAACATCGCACATAAATACCGCATATGCTATGTTTGGCTGGTTAGGACCAAAGGCAAGCGAGCTTAGAGAGTCTATTTGTCTTGATCTTATTAGTATAATTTTTGGAGATGGTACAAGTTCAAGATTATACCAAAATTTGATAGAAAAGATTAAAGAACCTGTCTTTAACGTTATCAGTTCAGAGCATTATCAATTCAAAGACGGAAACAATTTCTTTATTCAGGCAAATTTCAAACCTGATAAGAAAGAAGAAGCACTTGACTTGATAAAAAACGAGCTTGACGGACTTTTGACAGATAAAATTACAGATAAAGAGCTTCAAAAAGCAAAAAAGAAAACGAAAGCAAAATTTGCATATTCTGCCGAAACAGTTTCAGAAATAGGTGAAAATATCGGCTACTTTGCAACAGTTTGCGAAGATTTGAAACTCGTTGAAGAATATCTGAAAGATTTGGAATCTATAACCGTTTCTGACTTGGAAAATACAATCAGAAAATATTTGAGTATAAACAATGCCGTAATTTCAACTCTTATGCCGGAGAAATAAATGGAACTCCAAGATAAGCTTGAAAAAGTCAGAGAAAAATGTCTAAGCTGCCAAAAATGCAGCTTAGCGAAATCACGTACCAATATTGTATTCTCCGGCGGAATTCCGAACACAAAGCTTATGTTGATTGGCGAAGCTCCCGGATATTATGAAGACCAGAAAGGTGAACCTTTTGTGGGTAAGGCCGGTCAACTTTTGGATAAAATATTTGCATCTGTCGGACTTTCAAGACAGAAAGATGTCTATATCTGTAATACAATTAAATGCCGACCGCCCGAAAACAGAGATCCGCTACCTGAAGAAAAAGAGGCTTGCAGGGAATATCTCGATGCTCAAATAGAGATATTAAAACCAAGGATAATACTGCTTTGCGGAAGGGTTGCGGTACAATCAATATTAGGCTCAACTCAGGGAATATCAAAGATCCGAGGGAAATGGTTTGAAGGCCCTAATTTTTCAAAAATGATGCCGATTTTTCACCCCTCATACCTTTTAAGAAATGACAGCAGAGAAAAAGGCAGCCCAAAGTGGCTTATGTGGCAGGATATTCAAGAAATAAAACGTGTTTATGATCAAATGGATTGAACTTAAACCATTATGCAACAAAAAAGAGCCCTCTTTCGAAGGCTCTTTTTATTTTTAGATTTTTACCAATCAGTGAAAATGCTCTTCCAAGATTTTTTTGTTTGTTTAACCGCATTTTTTGTATTTGTTTTTGTTGATTTTACGGCATTTTTAGCTTCTGTTCTTGTAGCTTTTACACTGTTTCTTGCATCTTGAACTTGTTTCTCTTGAGCTGCTTTTCTTGCTTCTACATCCTTTTTAGCTTGAGTAATTTGTTTATTTACTTCATCTTTTTGAGCTTGTACTCTTTTCTTTGCTTCTGCTTTTGATTGTTCAATTTGTTTCTTTTGAGCTGCTTTTCTTGCTTCAGCATCTTTCTTTGCTTTTTCTCTTTGAGCTTTTGCTTCTGCTTTACTTTTTTTGATCTGTGATGCGGTATTGTTTACACTGCTTGTTACAGAATTTTCTGCTTTGTTAATTTTGTTAGCTGTGTTTGTTGCCCACTGACCAAATGTAGTTGCTGCAAACGCAGATGATGCTGTGAACATTACAGCCATAGAAGCGATTAATAATTTTTTCATCTTTGTTCTCCTTTATCTTCTTCTAACAGTTCTTCTAACTGCTTTTTCTTCTTCTCTAATTTTACATGACGTTTATTGTATTTTTCTAACATCCTATCGTATTGTTTTTGCAGTTTTGCCAAATTTTTAGCTTTCTTTTTTTCAGCCTTTTTTGCCTTTTGTACTTGTTTTGCCTGAGATGCTTCCTGCGCCGTTAGCTTTTTCTCAACATAAGGGCCTTCACCCGAAAGCTCAAGGCTGTTTATCGTAGTTGGCAGACTACTGTCAAAATCAGTATCCTCCGCTGCAAATGCTACTCCTATAAACATTAACGATATGAGTACTAAAATTGTTCGTTTCATCTAATTAAATTCTAATACCTTGCAATTATTTCGTCAATACCTTTTTTTGCCACATTGAAGATTTCAAGCATTTTGTTATATTCATAGGCTTCACCCTCTGCTGTTGTTTGAAACTCAACAATCTTGCCACTTTTTGTCAGTACCACATTAGAATCCACCTGTGCATGAGAATCTTCCTCATAGTTTAAATCCAATCTGACCTCACCGTCGATTATACCTGCAGAAATCGCACCGATTGGCTCTATAATCGGATTTTCTTTAATTTTGCCTTCTTCAATAAGCCTGTCTATTGCATCTTTTAGGGCAATAAAACCTCCGCAGATGCTTGCAGTTCTTGTTCCGCCATCAGCCTGAATTACGTCAGCATCAATTGTAATGGTAACATCCGGCATTTTCGCCAAATCTACACATGCTCTAAGGCTTCTTCCGATAAGTCGTTGAATTTCCTGTGTTCTGCCTGAGATTTTTGTTCTTTCTCTCTGGCATCTTGTACTTGTAGAGGACGGCAAAAGTGAATATTCAGCCGTTACCCAGCCTCTTTCTTCATCTTTTTCCATCCATTTTGGTTTTCCTTCTTCGTATGATGCGGTTACGATAACTTTTGTATCACCAAATTCAGCCAAAACAGAGCCATAAGCGTGTTTTGTATAGTGTCTTGTAAATTTGATCTCACGAGTCTCGTTGTTTTTTCTGTTTTCTCTCATATATTCTCCTTAACTGTAATCCCACATATATATCTGACCGCAATAGCGGCATACGGCATGTTCATTCATAAACCTAAGATCCGGCGTAAATGTATATCCGTCAACCGTAATCTCTATCTCGTTTTTATCATTATAATGCTGTTCAAAGTGTCTGTCCCCTTTATAATCAGGAGAAAACATCAGCTCAAATTTATCAATAGATTTGCAGTTTTTACATATAAACATTTCTTAGCTCTTTTTTGATTTATTAGGTTTTTCTACCTTTTGTGCTGACAAGTTTTTATACCAAAGTGTCCAGCATATACTTCTCAAGGGTAATGTCAAACCGGCAACAACAAAAAGTATCATTGACGAAAACACTTGTATTGTCAGACTCAATGGTGTTAACGGTTCAATTTTATATGTTCCAAATTGATACATAGCAAGATTTGCATTGTATTCATCCAATGGCAAGGTAGATGCCCAGCCTTCCAGGAGCATCTTGATATATTCTGCTAATCTTACAACCCTGAGCAGTGCCTCTGTACCTATTACAAGCAAATAGTAACAAACAACCCCCAAAATAACTGCCAGGACAAAAGTTCTTGCAAAATTACCCTTAATCAAATTCAAGCTGCTTTTAAAACAACCAAAAATTGATGTATCTTCCTCAAATGTAAAAGCTTGAATTACCAATATAAAATACACAAACGCGAGCCCTGCAACAAGCCAAAATAAAGGATTTATACCTATTAACGTCATAATAGTTATCACAAACCACAAGCCGACATATTTTGCAGCCCTATTTGTAATAATTTTTCTGTGTGCATCAAAATCGTACAATTTCCCGGTCGTAATTACCGCATTTGTCATAGAATTCAATGCTCCGTATGACACAATATAATCCCAAAACGCTTTTGTAAAAATCAAAAATCCCGGAACTGTTACGGCAAACAACCCTGCAATAACCACCATATAGTTGTTAAACAGAGTACCTGCATCATTCCATACTACAAGATTATGAGTATACCAACCTGTCAGCCAAAAAATCAAGACAAGACCGATTATCTGTCCAAAGACAGGGAATAACATATATTGAGTGTATTTCAAAAAGTTTTTGCAATATATTTTAAGAGCTTCAAACAACACATTCCAAATACTGTTTTGGATTTTAAACTTCGCCATATTCTCTCCTTTGGTGTATAATAATTTTATTATAAATATATTTAAAAAAACATGAAAGATTACAAAGAGTTAATAAAAAGTTTTACACAAGAAGATTATGAAAATGGTATGGTGAATTTGCATATGCACACTACCTATTCTGACGGCAAGGGTGAATTCAAAGACCTGATAGAACAGGGTAAAGTCCTCAAAGCTATGGCCATATGCGATCACAATACAATTCAGGGATACTTGGAAAACCAAATTTCAGATAACGTAATACCTGCCGTTGAATTTGACGTTTGGTGCGGATATGTGTTTATGCACCTTTTAGGCTACGGGATAGACGTCAATGCTAATTGTCTGAAACCTTTTTTAGCTAAAACAAAGGAAGAAACAGAAAAAGATATTGTACGAATCTTTGCAAGACGAAATATCAAAAAACTTATAAATGCGATACACGAAGCCGGCGGAATTGCGGTTATAGCCCATCCGGCTTGCTGCTGGGCAATAAATTTTGACAGGTTTATAAGAAGATTAAAAGATATCGGACTGGACGGAATGGAAGTTTATTACCCGTACAAAAGACACAGGGGAATAATAAAATTCCACACGGTAAAAACAGTAAAAGAAGCAGCAGAAAAATACAACCTGATTATGACAGGCGGAACAGATTTGCACGATAAGTTGTTGGATTAGCTTATTTAGTAGACTAAATTCTACCCTTGTTACTCACGTGAATAGTGATTAGTTAGTAGTGATTTGTTCCTATCTGCCTTTGGCAGATAATAGCCTGACCTCTTGCCCTCTTGACCTCAGTTCTTCTGTAAATGACTTATCAGACTTATCGGACTTATAATACTTAGCTACTTAGCCGCTTCCTTAGAGGGTTTGCCCCTCGACTATCTCAAACGCTCTTGTCATAAGGGTTTCTCCTATATTATTATTTTTAATAATATATCATATTTTTAATATTGGTCAAACATTAAGAATGTTGCCTTAAATACTCCTCTATAAACCCATCCAAATCGCCATCCATTACGGCATCAACATTGCCAACCTCAAAATTTGTCCTGTGATCTTTTACCATTTTGTAAGGGTGGAAAACGTATGAGCGAATTTGTGAGCCAAAATTTATATCAACATTTTCACCCTTCAGTTCTGCAAGTTTTTTCTCATGCTCAGCCTGTCGCATTGCCAAAAGCTTTGAGGCAAGCATTTGCATTGCGTTTTCTTTGTTTTGAAGTTGAGATCGCTCTTGTTGGCATTTTATAACAATTCCTGTCGGTTTGTGCAAAATACGTACAGCGGTTTCTACCTTATTGACGTTTTGACCGCCTGCGCCGCCCGATCTCATTGTATCAATCTCCAAATCTTCCGGAGGAATTACAATTGTTTTTTCATAATCTTCAATAATTGGGGTAACCTCTAAAGAAGCAAAACTT
>JBGUSD010000159.1:0-11759 GCA_045132355.1 Candidatus Gastranaerophilaceae bacterium | reverse complement strand
TCAAAAGTTCCGTATTTTTCTATAAGTTTTGAAATATCATTAAAATAATAATCAGTACTCAAAATTGTTACAGGCATTGAAAGTTGTTCAATGACCTTACTTATTTCATGGCATATTGTAGATTTGCCCGCTGCAGACTCACCTGTGATACTTATTAAAAAACGTTTTTCAGGATTATCAATCAATCTTCTTGAAAAACGCGCAATGAAATCAGGGTTAACCTCTCTAAAAATGGGCATCGAATACTTTTTATCAAATGCCAGAATTTGTCGGAATTTAGTCTGCAAATAAAACGCCAGAAGCTCTCGACCCGTCTTAGAATTGAAGTCCGGCTTCAATATCTTGTCAGACGAATTTAGTTCCTTTTCTATTAAACCTTGAATTTTTTCTTCCATGGCTAGTAACTATATAATACATGAGGAAAAAAATTTTTCTAGCTAATTATTAAAAATAATTCAAAAAATTTTAAATACCAACACTCAATCCGGCACAAAGGTTGACAGATTGACCCGTAATACCTTTTGCATCTTCTGATACCAAATATTTTACAAGTTTTGCAACCTCTTTAGGCTCAACAAATCTGTGCTGCGGGATACATTCCATAATTTCTTCTTTTGAAAATTCACTATCTTCAATTGAAGAATTACCTAAATCAGTATCAACCCAACCGGGATTAATTGTGTTTACAGTAACATTGTACTCTGCAAGTTCCAGTGCCAGAGCCTTTGTCATACCAATCATTGCGGATTTGGTTGCAGAATACATACTTGCATTGGCTTCTCCCATAACACCTGAGATAGAACCTATATTCACTATCCTGCCCCATTTGTTTTTCTTCATATATGGGATTGCTTTTGATATCAACTTGGCGGCAGATATAATATTTACTTCAAAAATATGCTCTATCTGTTCCGCATCCATTTTGTCTATTGGTCCGTAAATATATTCCCCCGCATTATTAATCAAAATATCTATATTATTATCCTCAATAAATTTTTCCAAAGGCATCGTATCAACACTCAAATCACACACACAATATTTATTATACTCTTTTAGTACTTCATGGTTTCTGCCTGTTGCGTACACATTTCCTATACTTTTTAATTCATCGGCAATAGCTTTTCCAATTCCCTTTGTAGCACCTGTTACAAGAATATTAACCATTTTTTACTCCTAACTTTCTTACAATATAATATGCCATATAGATTCCAGCAACACTTGCAACAAAAGGGGTAGATGCCGGAATTATTTTGGTAAACTCTATCTCTTCTCCACTTCTTGTTGTTATTTTTTCAACAGTAGAAATTTTTTCTTCCACATGCGGATTTTCACGGCTTACTACAACAGAAATTCCACTCACAATTCCACGTTTTTTTAGCTGATAAAGGACTTGTGATACAAATGGGGCATTTTTGTTTTCAATTTCAGAGATATCGCATACATACAATTTTGTCGGATCAATACGATTACCCGCTCCCATAGAACTAATCACAGGAATATTGTTTTTATAACAATTCTCCAATAAAGATATTTTTGATCGCATTGTATCTATTGCATCAACCACGAAATCACAGTTTTTAAATACTAGCCCTTCCGTATAAAAATCATCGCAAACGTTCAGTTTTATATCAGGATTTATATCCTTCAATCGTTCTTTAAATAAATCCGTTTTCTTTTTCCCGATAGTAGAATGCAATGCCACAATCTGACGATTTATGTTAGATTCTGAGACCTCATCAAAATCAATAATTGTCAACTCTCCAACCCCAGCTCTTGCAAGAGCTTCCGCACAAAAACCACCCACCCCGCCGAGGCCAAACACTGCAACATGACATGACAAAAGCGATGTCTGAAAATCGACACCCCAATACAATTCATTTCGTGAAAATAATTCACTCATATTACTTAATAATACCGTATCCTAAAAGAAAAGTGCAAAGAATAAATATTGCAGCAATTATACCTGTAACTTTATTCAAACCCTTTTCTGCACTCTTTTGTGAAGAAAAGATATGTGATGCACCACCAATACCGGCAATCCCGTCACCTTTTGGTGAGTGCAATAAAATTAATATTATCAAAAATAATGCTGCCAGAATTTGTATAGCCCAAGCAAATGTTACCATTATTTTTTCTCCTTTTTACCTGAAATAAAGTGTGCACGCTTAGAATCCAATTTTATTTTTTCAAAAGTATACAATCTTGCAGGTCTTTTTGAAGAAGACTTAGTATACTCATCAAGCTCAATCAAACCTTCCGTAGCTAAAGCTTTTTTGCGGAAGTTACGTTTGTCAAGCTTTTTACCCATAATCAATTCATAAGCTTTTTGCATTTCTGTCAACGTGAATTTTTCATTCAAAAGTTGATATGCAACCGGACAAAGTTCCAATCTTTCTCTTGTCCTTTTCATTGAATACTCAATGATTTCCTTGTGGTCAAATGCCAAAGGCGGCAAATCTGAAACCTTATGCCAACCCAAATCCGGAGTTGAAACAATATTCAAATCCTCAGCTCGTACAAGTGCGAAATAAGCACAAGTAATAACCCTTGCATTAGGGTGTCTGAGAGGATCTCCAAAAGTATACAGCTGTTCAAGATAAATATTATCAACGTTTGTACGTTCTTTTAATATTCTCAAAGCCGCTTGGTCAAGATTTTCTGACAATCTTACGTAACCGCCCGGAATAGCCCATTTATCTTTAAATGGTTCATTCAATCTTTTAACCAAAAGAACCTGTATCGCATTATTCTTCATTGTAAGAATAACAACGTCAACTGTAATTTCGTGGGTTTTTGTTTCATTTATCATGGTTAATCTCTGTCCCTCTTTATATAATAATACAACTAAAATAAATCCGATATTAAATTATTGCACGTTTATTAAGATATATTACAAACATGGTCAATTTTTTAGAGATAAAAAACTTTATATATATACGGGGAATATCGGGGAAATTTTCATGTTTTATTGTTTTGGACAATTTAATAATCCATTCATGATGATAAATCCTTATATGTTCATGAGTGCCACAGGAATAGGGGCAGGAAATATGCCTCAAAACTATGGCGTTCCTTATAATTCAATGATTAATACAGGGATGCCAAGCATTCCATATTTTGGTGGTTTTAGCGGTTTAGGGACAAGTATCTTTACCGGAAATCCTGTTTGTCAACAAATGGCTCTTGGCAGCATTTTTCCGATTTTTCCAATGATTAATACATTACAACAAACGGTGCAAACCGCAGGTCGTCTTGGAGGCATGCTCTCTAATGTCGATTTTGGCAACCTGTTTGGATTTTTAAAACCAAAAACACAAGCTACAGACACAACAGGAAACACCGAGGCAACAAGTAAAACAGGTACGGAGTCCGCTGACGGTTCTTCACAGACAGTAGACGCTGCAGCACCTAAAACGACAACAGAGGTACAAAGTTCACACGCAAACGGCAAATCAAGACCTGCAGCAGGCAAAAAGCTTGGCAAAGATTTTCTTAACGCCGTAAAAGGAGTCGCTCAAAGAATCAACTGCGATTACAGAGATCTTTTAGCGGTGATGAACGGTGAATCAGGGTTAAATCCTCAAGCCGTAAACCCTAACGGCGGTGCAACAGGCCTGATACAATTTATGCCAAAAACAGCAAAAGGACTTGGAACAACAACCGAAGCCCTGAAAAATATGAGTGCTATTGAACAATTAACTTATGTCGAAAAATTTTATACAAGAATGAAAAAAGCCGCAGGGTTTGCCGCAAGTGACAGACTTACGGCAGGAGATTTATATGCGATAACCTTTTTGCCTGCAAGAGCAAAAAGAGAAGTTCTTTGTGAAAAAGGCGAAGGCAACAGATATTATGAATGCAATTCAGGAACAGACTTGAACAAAGATGACAAAATAACCAAATCTGAGCTTGCTCAGAGAGTAGAACGCAGACGAGTAGATGAATCAATCTTTGCCTAGATAAGAGCTTATCGGACTTATCCAACTTATCCAACTTCAACATTACATTTCTAAATATTTCGTTGCGGGAAAAATCTTTTTCGTGTAATGTCATGATTATTAACCATGATGGAAGGGAAAAGATGGATAAGGGATATATTGAAAACGGCTTTATCGTTGATTTGAGCAATGCAAGAAAGACATCTGAGATAATTTATGAATTATCGAGAATCCTTGACATACCTGAAGCTCAAAATAAACAAATTTGCCTCAAATTAGGCAACGTAGCACTTTCAGCTACCGAATTAACGAGCATAAAAGCACTTGTAGAATCTATGGATTCACAAATTGAGTTTATAAGTACAAATTCTCAGGAAACAATTGACTCTGCAAAGGCAATAGAGATAAATGTTTCCGAGTTGGAAAATACTGTCGAAGCACCGGACTTTGAGATGGAACAAAAAGTCAGTCCGGAAGTAGAAACCTCATTGGATAAAATATTTGGCGACTACAATTTTGAGGAAGAAGAAGAACAAAAAGAGGTAAAAGAGGTTGAACAAAGCCACTTTGAAGTAGAAGAACCTGAAGACGAAGAATCTTTGGCATACAAAGCCGAACCCGAAAAACTTCCGACACTATATATCAAAAAGACCGTACGTTCAGGCCAAAGCATAGCCTCAGACGGCAATTTGGTTATTGTAGGTGATGTAAACCCAGGCGCAGAAATAATTGCCAAAGGTGATATAACGGTTTGGGGTATTTTGAGCGGAATCGCACATGCCGGAAGCGAAGGAAACCATCAAGCAAGAATCCGTGCATTAAAAATGAATGCCATTCAATTAAGAATTGCTGACATTTTTGCAAGACGCCCAGACGGAGTCAATACACCGTACATTCAAAAAACTAATGAATTTGTACCGGAAGAAGCACGCGTATTCAGAAAAAATATAATAATAACTAAACTATTAGAAAACTAAGGAGAAAATAAATGAGCGGTAGAGTTATCGTAATCACATCCGGTAAAGGCGGAGTCGGGAAAACTACCACCAACGCAAACATCGGAACAGCACTTGCAAAAGCAGGTAACAAGGTCGTAATGATAGATACAGACTTGGGTCTGAGAAACCTTGATTTGCTTTTGGGCCTTGAAAACAGAATCGTATACACAATCGTAGATGTAGTAGAAGAAAGATGCAAACTAAAACAAGCATTAGTAAAAGATAAGAAAAATCCTAACCTGTGCTTGCTTGCTGCAGCACAAACAAGGGATAAATCAGCTGTAACAGAAGAACAGCTAAAAGATATCTGCGAAAAATTAAAGAAAGACTTTGATTTTATCCTTGTTGACTGTCCGGCAGGTATTGAACAAGGATTCCAAAACGCCGTTGCAGGAGCTTCAGAAGCAATAGTCGTAACTACTCCTGAAATGTCAGCTGTTCGTGATGCTGACAGAATCATCGGTCTTTTGGATGCAAAAGAAGAAATCAAATCACATAAACTCCTGATTAACAGGGTCAGACCGAATTTGGTAAAAACCAACGATATGATGAGCGTTGATGATGTGGTTGATATTTTATCCGCAGAACTTATCGGTATTATTCCTGAAGATACAGGCATTATCACGTCTACAAACAAAGGTGAACCTATTGTTAACGATGAAAAATCTCTTGCCGGCAGAGCATATATGAATGTTGCAAGAAGAATTATGGGTGAAGATGTGGAATTTTTGAACCTTGAAGAAGAAACCAGCGTAGTCGCAAAAGTTAAAAAATTCTTCAAAAGCTTGATTGGTAAGGAGAAGTAAGATGAGTGAAAATATATTTGCAGATTTATATAATAAATTATTAGGCTTCTTCCGCCAGGCTGAAGAAGAAGAAAATTCAAAAGATGTTGCAAGAAACAGACTTCGTGTTGTTTTGATGCAAGACAGAACAAACTTAACTCCTCAACTTTTGGAAAGAATGAGGAGCGAATTGGTTGAACTTCTTTCTAAATATTTGGAAATGGATAAAGAGGCTCTTGAACTTAACCTCGACCAAGACGGTGAACAAATGGCTCTTGCGCTTTCAATTCCTGTCATCAGAGCAAAAGATGAGGAGGAAATTCAAAAAGCGATAGAGGAAGAAGAAGCTAAAAAGGCTGCTGCAGCAGAAACAGAGGAAGAAGAAACAACCGAAGAAGAAAATGCTGATGAAACAGATGAAACAGAAGAAGATGCTGAAGACGGCGAAGTAACCGACAACGAAGAAATTGAAGAAGAAACTGTTGAAGAACCAACTTCAGATAAAAAAGAACCTAAGAAAAAATTCCCTAACAAAGAAATCTGCGGCGAATGCAGAGAATGTGAACTTTCCGAAGATATAGAATGCGAAAAGAAAGATTCACCTAAAAAATCAAAATAAAACAGAGACAAAGAATACAAAAAAGGCGGGCAAATAACCCGCCTTTTTAAAATATTTTTACATTTCGTTACAAATTCAAAAATCCCTTGTTGACACCTGATTATGTTTGTTTTACTATTCTTATGCTGAAGAATAGCCGAAATATAGTTTTTCTTGAGCAACAAGCCCACAAAGGGCAGCATGTAGTACATTAAAATAAAAGGAATGCAAAATGGCAAGCAGTACAAAAAGACAACGAATCAGAGTTTGTTTGAAAGCATACGATCACAAACTTATTGACGTATCATCAGACAAAATCGTAGAAACAGCAAAAAGAACAGATGCAAAAGTTGCCGGCCCTATTCCTTTACCTACAAAACGTCGTATATATTGTGTACTTCGTTCACCACACGTAGATAAAAAATCTCGTGAACACTTTGAATTAAGAACACATAAGCGTATAATCGATATATACGAACCAACTCAACAGACAACTGAAGAGTTAAGTAGATTAGATTTACCTGCTGGTGTAGATATAGAAGTAAAATTGTAATCATCAGCCGAAATTGAAAATTTAATAGCATTATGCAATATAATGTGATCTACTACACGTCAAGCACGTGTCGGGTGAAAGTCCCGAAGGTAAAGAACGTAGCGCTCGCAAGCGAAAAGGATTTTGGCAAGTGTGCCGTGTGAGAGCAAAGCTCGAACCCAACACGTCCTAACGAGAAACTATATGCAACGAAATAAATTTGAAAAATTTATGAAGTGAAATGAAAAGTTTCGAGTTGCCAATAATCCGAAAAAACAAGAAAGGTAAAAATTATGACACTAGGTGTAATAGGAAAGAAAGTCGGAATGACTCAAATCTTTGACGAACAAGGATTAGCTATCCCTGTAACTGTTATTAAAGTTGACGAAACAGTAGTAACTCAAGTTAAGACAGTAGAAACAGACGGATACAACGCAATCCAAGTTGGTACAATTGCAGCTAAAGAAAAGCACTTGACAAAAGCTGAAATGGGTCATTTTAAGAAAAACAGTCTGTCAAACTACAGACACTTGCAAGAATTCAGAGTTGAAAACCCGCAAGATTATAAAGTTGGCGACAAAATCGAATTATCAGTTCTTGATAACGTAGAAAAAGTTGACGTAACAGGAAAATCAATCGGTAAAGGTTTCCAAGGTACAGTAAAACGCTGGAACTTCGGAAGAGGACCAATGGCTCACGGTTCTAAGAACCACAGAGAACCTGGTTCAATCGGTGCAGGTACAACTCCATCACGTGTTATCAAAGGCAAAAGAATGGCAGGTAACATGGGTAACGAAAGAGTTACAATATCTAAACTTAAATTAGTTAAAGTTGATGCTGAAAACAGCTTGGTATTAATCAAAGGTTCAGTACCTGGCTGCGAAGGCAGATTGGTAACAATAGTTCCAACAAGAACAAAATGGAATTAGCAGGCGTAAGCCGGTGTGAAGTGCCGGTGTCGGTTCGCGAGAGCGAAACGAGCAGGGCACGAACATTATATCACCGCCGTTGTGAATGAAGCGATAGCGAAATGAACGAACAAATCTTTGATTTGACAGGCGGAAAAAATAAAAAGTACATAACCCGCTCTTACCATATAAAACGATTAATCGAAAGGGGTAAGCGGTAAGCGAAAAGGAAAATAAAAATGGCAAAAGAAATCTTAAATACAAAAGGTGAAGTATTAGGCGAAATTACATTGAATAAAGAAGTTTTCGGTGTAGAACCTAACATTTCAGTAATGCATTTAGCATTGAGAAGACAACTAAACAATGGCCGTCAAGGTTCAGCTTGCACAAAGACAAGAGCTGAAGTATCAGGCGGCGGTAAAAAACCTTGGAAACAAAAAGGTACAGGTAGAGCAAGAGCTGGTTCTCTACGTTCACCATTATTTGCAGGCGGCGGTGTAGTCTTCGGACCAAAACCAAGAGATTATGGTTTTGCAATGCCTCAAAAAGCAAGAAAACTTGCTTTGAAATCTGCACTTTCTTCAAAAGAAAGCCAATTAGTTGTAGTAAAAGACTTCTCAACTATTGCAGAACCAAAGACAAAATTAATGGTAAGTGCTTTGAAATCATTAAATGTTTCAGGCAAGACATTAATTATAGCAGACTTGAAGGCTGATGAAAACAAAAACTTGGAACTTTCAGCAAGAAACATTCCGAGCGTAAAAATCATTTTGCCGTCAAACTTGAACGTAAAAGATATTTTGGAAGCTGATTTTGTTGTAATGACCGAATCTGCAGTAAACGAAGTAACTGAAAGATTAAGTAAGTAGCTCCCGACCTTCACCTCGCCCTTCGGGAGAGGGAAGAATTTCAAAACGAGGTAACGAGTTTTAGAAATTCGGGAGAGGGTAAAACCTCAAAGTTAAACGAAAAGGAAAATAAAAATGGAAAGATCAAACACAGAAAAATTATATGATGTAATCAAAAAACCATTGATTACCGAAAAATCAGTAACTGCTACAACATTAGGTCAGTACACTTTTGAAGTAAACAAAGATGCTACCAAAGTTGAAATTGCACAAGCAGTTGAATTAGCTTTTCCTGGAAGAAAAGTTAAGAAAGTAAGAACAGTTTATATGCCATCACATTCAAAGAGAATGGGCTATAAATTTGGTAGAACAGACAGCTCTAAGAAAGCAATCGTAACAATCGAAGGCGATCCAATCGAAGAACTAGCTGGAGCATAGCGCGAGCGAGCTGAGGGCGAAGGCGGAGTCGGGTCACTGAAGTGACACGAGCAGGCCGAAGACCCGTTAAAAGCGAGCGAGCAAGACAGCGGATTTAAATTAAATCCACAACACAGGCGAAAGCCAACGGGGCGCAAGGCACAAGTCCCAAGTAACACAAAAAGCCAAAAAGGAGAAAACAAAAATGGCAACAAGAAAAATTAATCCGACATCTCCGGGACAAAGAGGTATGATAAAAAGTGATTACCAAGAAGTCACTTCAACAACTCCTGAAAAATCATTGTTGAAATCAATAAAATCAACAGCAGGTAGAAACAACACAGGTAGAATTACATGCCGTCATAAAGGTGGCGGAGTAAAGAAAGCATACCGTGTAGTCGATTTCAAACGCGAAAAGTTTGGTATTCCTGCAACAGTAAAAACTATTGAATACGATCCAAACAGAAACGTAAGAATTTCATTAGTATATTATGCAGATGGTGAAAAGAGATACATCTTGACACCTGAAGGATTAAACGTAGGTGACGTAATTGTATCAGGTCCTGAAGCACCTGTACAAAACGGAAACGCACTTCCTTTGGAATTGATTCCGCTAGGTACAATCGTACACAACATCGAATTAATTCCTGGCCGTGGCGGTAAAATGGTAAGATCTGCAGGTAACGCAGCACAAGTTATGGCAAAAGAAGGAAACTACGTAACAATAAAATTACCATCAGGCGAAATGAGAATGGTAAGAAAAGAATGCATGGCAACAATCGGTACATTAGGTAATTCAGAATTCAAGAACCTTGCAATCGGTAAAGCCGGCAGGAAACGTTATATGGGTATCAGACCAACAGTACGTGGTGTAACAATGAACCCTTGCGATCACCCACACGGTGGTGGTGAAGGTAAGACAGGTCCTGGCGGACACCCTAAGACACCTTGGGGCAAACCTGCACTTGGTTATAAGACACGTAAGCAAGGCAAAGCTTCTGATAAACTAATCGTAAGAAGACGTAAGAAATAATTAAACAAAACAAATAAAGGAGAAATTAATGGCACGTTCATTAAAAAAAGGTCCATACGTAGAACAAGCTCTACAAACAAAAATCGAAAAGATGAATGCAAACTCTGAGAAAAAAGTTATTAAAACTTGGTCAAGAGCATCTATGATAATACCTGATATGTTGGGTCATACAATAGCTGTTCACAACGGAAAAACTCACGTTCCCGTATATGTAACAGAACAAATGATCGGACACAAATTAGGTGAGTTTGCACCTACTAGATTGTACAAAGGACACGCAGGTTCAGATAAGACTGCAAAAAGAGGTTAATAACCTTAAGTAATTTAAATTAAAAGGAAAAATAAAAATGGAAGCAAAATCAAGACAAACAGATATCAAAATGACAGCAAGAAAACTTCGCAGAGTAATCAACGAAGTAAGAGGAAAAGCTGTTAAAGATGCTCAAGATATGTTACGTTTTATGCCTTACTTTGCAGCAAGAGTAGTAGAAAAGAACTTAAAAGCTGCTGTTGCTAACGCACAAGAACAATATGGCGTAGGTCCGGATGCATTAAAGATTTCTGAAATCTTTGCAGACGAAAGCGTTACATATAAAAGAGGTAAAGCAAGAGCGCAAGGTCGTATGTACAGCAGAGTAAAACGTACATCACACCTTACTTTAAAAGTTAGTGATAATAAGTAAAGGAATAAACAATGGGACAAAAAACACATCCAACCGGATTTAGAGTAGGTATAATTCAACCTTGGGCAAGCACATGGTTTGCAAAGATAAAAGAGTATGGTGAATTTGTTGCAGAAGATGCAAAAATCAGAAAATTTATCAAGAAAAAACTATATGCAGCAGGCGTTTCTAAAATATTAATCGCCAGAAAAGCACAAAGCACAACAATCACAGTTGTAACAGCAAAACCTGGTATTGTTGTAGGCCGCGGCGGACAAGGTATTGAAGAATTAAAACAAGAAACAACAAAATATCTTGGAAAACCGGTAATTATTAACGTTGTAGAAGTTGCAAGAATTGATGCAGATGCACAGTTAGTAGCAGAAGCAATCGCACAGCAGCTTGAAAAACGTGTAGCATTCAGAAGAGCAATGAAACAAGCAATGCAACGTTCAATGAGAGCAGGGATTCAAGGTATCAAAGTTATGGTATCAGGTCGTTTAGGCGGAGCAGAAATTGCACGTTCAGAATGGGCAAAAGAAGGCAGAATTCCGCTTCAAACATTGAGAGCAGACGTTGACTACGGTTTTACGGAAGCAGATACCATAATGGGTAAAATTGGTGTTAAGGTATGGATTTTCAAAGGCAACTTGATGCCTGGCGAAAAAGCAGACATGAACATCAAATCAAAGACAGACAAACCGCAAGGTGCAAGACGTCCAAGACGTAAAGCAATAGAAACTGAAAATTAATAGGAGCAATAATAATGTTACAGCCTAAAAAAACAAAATACCGCAAAATGCAAAAAGGCAGAATGAAAGGTACTGAAACAAGAGGAACAAAACTTGAATTCGGTGGCTACGCATTACAAGCCTTAGAACCTGGTTGGATTACCAGCAGACAAATCGAGGCAGCACGTCGTGCAATGACTCGTGAAATCAAACGTGGCGGTAATGTATGGATTAAAATATTTCCGGATAAACCGATTACTGCAAAACCTGCTGAAACTCGTATGGGTTCAGGTAAAGGTAACGTTGAAT
>JBGUSD010000158.1:0-4314 GCA_045132355.1 Candidatus Gastranaerophilaceae bacterium | reverse complement strand
TTCACCGTAGAATTTGTTTTCACCTGTAGCAGGGTTACGAGTGAATGAAACACCTGTTGCACAATCGTTGCCCATATTACCGAATACCATTGTTTGAACGTTAACAGCAGTACCGAAATTGTGATCGATTTTGTTCATGTTTCTGTAAGCAACAGCACGTGGAATATTCCAAGATCTGAATACTGCCTCAATAGCTTCTTGAAGTTGTACATATGGATCTTGAGGAAATTCTTTGCCTGTAACTTCTTTGATAACTCTTTTATAAACAGGAATTAAAGATTTCCAGCCTTCTGCTGAAATTTGAGTGTCTTCTTTAACGCCTTCACGTTCTTTAACTTTTTCAACTTCTGATTCAAAATATTTTTGTCTGTCCATTTCCCAAGCTACAGAACCAAACATTGTTAAGAATCTTCTGTATGAATCGTAGCAGAATCTAGGGTTGTTTGTTAATTTAACCATAGCTTCAACTGTTTCATCGTTCAAACCTAAGTTCAAAATTGTTTCCATCATACCAGGCATTGAAACTCTTGCACCTGATCTTACTGAAACTAAAAGAGGGTTTGTTGAATCACCGAATTTTTTGCCGGCTTGTTGTTCAACTTCTTTCAAGTAATATTTAACTTCATCCATCAAACCTTCAGGCATTTTGTTGCCGTTGTTGATGTATTCCATACAAGTTGCGGTGGTAATTGTAAGTCCCGGAGGTACCGGAAGTCCTAAATTGGTCATTTCAGCCAAGTTAGCACCTTTGCCGCCCAATTCGGCACGCATATGTGCATTACCTTCTCTGAAAAGCCATACTCTTTTTTCTGTCATAGTCTTTCTCCTATCTATATTTTACGACATTTCTTTCTATGACAGAATTGTATCATGAACATGTATTATATATATATAATCAATACAAATGTTTAATAGTTATTAATATTTTGCTATTTACCCATATGGTTTTCTGTGGTAAAATTTCTTTCAAGAGGGATTGATTTTGAAAAAGGATATTTTTTCTACATTCTTGAATAAGGTCGAAGATTTTCCGCTTTGGATTAAGCAGATAATTTGTCTGAAGTTGTCTGAAGATATTAAGGCTCATGTGTGTGAAAAATTTTTGAAAGAAAATTCAGATCAAATTTTTTCACTTTACTCGCCGATTTTGACATATAAGGGAAGAAAAGAATTGGAATCTCGAAGATTGGGACTGGATTTGAACATATATAACTTTCTCTCATACTGCGATAAAGATGCGAATATTCTTGAAATTTCCCTGAACACGTATCTTTCAATGGAAGAAGTTGCAAAGTATTTTATATTCTGTATGGAGCAAGAATATGTTGAACGTCCTAAAGAAATTGAAATTGAGGCGATGGCAGGTTTTATTGCAGGAAAGTTCAGAACGGGTGAATATTTCGCAAAAAAAGGTTCAATTTCTGATGAACAGTTAGAAAAAGCGGTTAATGAAAGTGAAAAATCTTCCAAAAAATTTGCGGAAATTCTTGTTGATATGGGTTTCATAACTAATGAAGACGTCAATGCCATGCTTGCATTTAAAGAAGATTCAAAAAGACGCTTTATTCTTGATTATAATTCCGTACCTCAGGGCAAAAACGAATTTTGTGACAGAGAAGAGGAGTATAAAAAAGAGATTGAAGATTTAAAAACAGAGAACGAAAAGCTGAAGAAAAAGATTTTGCAGCTGTTGGAAATAGTGAGAAAATATGACTGAAACATCACCGGAAAAATTGGTTAAATATGTAAGAGACGGCTTAATTGAACAGGAGCATTTTGGATTTGTCCTTCTATCTGACAAAGACAGAATTATAGACAGAAAAGGCGACACAAACGGTGTTCCTTTCTACTTGAGGTCTTGTGCAAAACCTTTACAGGCAAGTTTGCTTATAGATTTTGGAATGGATAAATTTTTCAATATGACAGAGGATGAAATCGCAATTTGCTGTGCATCCCATGCAGGCGAAAGAGTTCATACAGAAATAATTGACGGGTTGATTAAAAAAATAGGGCTGGATTCAACGGCTCTAAAATGCGGGGTTCATTCTCCTATATCAAAGACTGAGCAAAAGAGAATGTTGTTAGACGGAGAAGTCGAAAATGTTTATCATAACAACTGTTCGGGAAAACATGCGATGATGCTCGGACTTTGCGTTATGAACGGTTGGGACACCTTGAGTTATGATGATATTAACCACCCTTTGCAGAAACTTATTAAACAAAAAATATACGAGTTATGTGAAATAAAACACGATTATCCCGTAACAACTGACGGTTGTGGAGTTCCAATTTATGCTGTACCTTTGGAAAAAATGGTTAAAGGATATTTGAACTTGTTCTGCAATCCTGTATATGAAAAAATAACAAATGCGTTTTTAAGCAAGCCGTACATAATTGGCGGTGAGGACAGACTTGATACAAAAATTATTGAAAACACGGAAAATATTGTGGCAAAAGTTGGCGCAGGCGGACTTTGTGTCGTGATTAATGTTGAAAAAGAAGAAGGTTTTGTTGTCAAAATCTGTGATTGCGACATGACGGCAAGGGAACTTGTTGTTGCAGATACCTTGAAAAATTTGCATTGGGGCGAAATCCCTGTTGACAGGGATATAAAAACACTTCATGGTCAAATTGTCGGTCAAAAGGTTACTTTGTGACTGTTTTTATGATGTTATCACCAAAATAACTCTTTACGTCATCATTGTAACTAATGACAATATTTTCAAATTTTAATCCTGAACTTTTGCATTCTGCCTTTAATAATTCAATACCTCTGTTATATACGTTTTGTGCAGTAGCAATGTTACTGTTTGGTATTTTCCCATTATATATTTTGCAGGCAGTTGAAATGTCAAGTAGTCTGCGTTTGCTCAAGCCGCTTCTTTCAATACCGGCCATAGTTTTGTTATTTGTCATCATATTAATAGCAGCTTCGTATTTGCCGTTTTTAATTCTGTATATAAGATCTTTGTTAAGGATGTCCGTTCCTTTGTTAAAGGTCATATCCAGCAGAGCTTCTTTGATTGGTTGAGGTAATTTTTCGTACGTTGACTTACCAAGTACTGCCCATAAATTTTCTTCTTTTTTGAGCAAATCTTTTGCAAACAATTCCAGAACCTCTGCATTTGAGTAATGCCTGTGCTCTTTAGAAGATGTTATAAGATGTCCAATTCCTACCGAATAATTTCCTTCATCAGGATATGGATCATTTCTAAATTCGTTTTCTTTGTATGGTTTTTTCGTATTGGGATTTATTCCGTCTTCAGCAAGTTTCAGTTTTGATATAAAGTCTTTTGTAACACCCATTGTCTTTGCAACGTCATCAAGGTTTTTGGGTTTTATTGATAGAGTTCTTGTTGGCGGAATTTTTATTTTTTCACCTATGCTCAGTTTATCATCATTCGTTGAGCTGTTATTAACAGCAAGTAGATAGTTTATTTCAATACCATATTTTTTGGCAATCGTACTAAAGTTTTCGTTATTTTTTATAACATGTTCACGAAAACTCCCATCTTGTGGAACTTGATTAATATATTTTTGCCTTGTAATTTCTGTGTCTGAAACCTCTCTGACCATAGGTATATCATTAGAAGGTGAAAGTTTTAATTCTTGTCCCGGTGAAATATTATTATCGGAGAGGTTGTTATATTTTTTTAGATTTTCTACAGAGATACCTGTATTCCTTGATATTTGATAGAGTGTATCTCCCTGTTTTACTACGTATGTCTTATTCTTATCATCGTTTGTAAAAATTAACTCTGAATTTTTTCCATTCAAAGGTACATCGAATGCTTTCGATGTACCCGTTGATATTTCAGATATTTTGTTAAAATGGATCATTAATTTTTACCGTTGTAAGTTAATTTTATTGCATCTACAATACAATTATTATATTTATTTCGGTCTCCTGTAGACAAGGCACTATTTTGTACAGTTGAATTTGCTATATTTCCAACTTCAAGCAGTACTGCAGGAATTTGATTTCCCATTGCACGCGTTACATAAAGATTTCTCTTTTCTATTTCAGGTGTTAGAACAGAGAATCCTTTCTGTAAAGCGTCATGAATATTATTTGCAAGTCTCATATCTCCTGTATCTGCGGTTTTGCCTTTGTCGGAACTATATGCATTAACTGAGCAGTTTTTGGATTTTGTATCTACTTTATCTAGATGGATTGCAATAAATAGCATATCGGACTTCTTTTGTTTTTTCATGAAATCTTTTACTTCTTTTGGTCCTTTGCTTCCATTTACTAAGCCTTCTAAGTATCTTTGGCTATACATCCCGCCATTTTGAGCAGCGCCTTGTACAATT
>JBGUSD010000157.1:0-4266 GCA_045132355.1 Candidatus Gastranaerophilaceae bacterium | reverse complement strand
AACGGATACGCACCTATCTCTGTTACAGGTTCTTTCGGAGAAAAAGTAAGAGATGGTGAATTCAGGGGTGATTTGAAATATGATTTTAAAAATAATCAGGTTTCAGGAACTTTTGACATAATAAACGCAAAGCATCAAGCATTCAATATTGATAAAGCACATATAGTTGCAAAAGACGGTGTATTAAAAATAACATCAAGCGGATTATTTAAAGGCGAAAAATATTCAGCAGAAATAAATGCTAAAAACAATATTACCGGCGAAACATTAGTTTATAATATGAAATTGTTTTTGGATAAGTTGATTATTGAAACTAAAGCAAATACAGATAAAAAGAATAAAAAAATAAACCCGCAAGAGATTACCCAAAAAGTACGCAATGCAGCTATTACAATTAATAACTGGGAAATAACTATTAATGAAATTAAAAGAGAAAAATTTGTACTTCAAAATGTAAAAATTTTAGGCAGTATGAAAAACAATATTTTTGATTTCAAAATGCAAGAACTGAATTTTGCAGACGGAACAATAAATGCAAATGGGATTTATGATTTTGCAAAAGATACATCAAAAATAGAATTTGCAGCAAAAAATATAAATTCAAATAAAGTTGCAGAAACAACGCTTAATCTTATGAATCAAATTGAAGGAACTGCAAATGCAAAAGTTAATATTTATGCAAAAGATATGTTCAGATTTATAGATGCTAATTGTGAGTTTGAAGTTAAAGAAGGGTTTATGCCTAAGCTCGGTGATACAGAGTTTATGATTAAAAATTCAAAATATAAATTATCTGAAATCACAAATATTGATTTATCTCAAAAAGAGCTTATGAAAGATGATATAAAAGGCTCATTTGACGTTCATAATACAGAAATAAAAAACATAAATATTACAACTTGGCACAAATTGTCTGCAATGTATTTGGAAGGCAGTTATGAAATGGAAAAACAACTGGCAGATTTACAGCTGTTTTGGCATTATAGTAAAGAAGCTCCAAAAGGGATAAAGATATTTTGTGTTCCGCTTAATTTAATTTTAAAAATAGCATTCAGACCTGAAAATACAAAAGAAATATATCAGTCAAAGTTATCAAAAATTCCAAAAATTGATGCTGACGAAAAAAATTCAAGCTATTACAGAATTCAGCTATGTGGTGACATTAACAATAACAAAACCGACTTAAAACTAAAAGAAATCAGATAAAAAAGAGTATACTGAAAAAGAACAGTCGGTTTGAGAAGAAAGAACAGAGAAGTTGACGATTTTTAAAAGTAGGATAAACTTTAGTCTACCAAAATTTTATTATATTAATATGTCAAATTTTAAGCGATATTATCAAAATAAAAATATTGTTTTCATAACAATTGTTACATACAATAGACAACCAATATTAGTAGAAAATATTGAATTGCTAAGATATTAGTTAAGTACGATTATAAAATCGTAGCAGGTATTGTTTTACCAGACCATTTCCATATTTTAATTCAAACGGACAAAGCTTCTGACTATTCTAAAATAATATCATCTTTCAAATCAAATTTTTCAAAGTTAATGCCAAAGAATATGAATCAAACAGAAGCTCAATTATGCAGACGAGAAAAGGGAATTTTGCAACGTAAATACTATGACCATATTATTAGAGATGAAAATGATTTTAATAAACATTTGGATTACATTCACTTATAATTCTGTAAAACATTTTAATATTGCACCAAAAGATTGGAAATTTTCTTCTTTTAAAAAATATGTAAAACAAGAATTTTATCAAGAAGATTAGCAATATCGGTAGACTAAAGTCTACCCTACTTACTTGATAGTGGCAAAAGATTTTTCAATATGACATTAGAGCAGCAGGAAAAAATGTTAGGCTCTTGGAAGCCTGAGGATTAAATGGGTAACATTTAAATCTTATTTATTCACTACTTCTTTCATCAATAAAAGCAGAGGTATTATAATAAAACTTGCCAAAGCAAAGATTCTAAACGTATCAATAAATGCCCAAAGAGTAGATTGCTCAAGTAATGCAAAGTGCATCTGATTTAAAGCCATATAATGAGCTGTATTTATGTCAGTATATTGAGCCATATGCATGGTTGCATTATGAACACGTTCAGCAAATATAGGGTTCAAGTCATTTAAATATCCCACCATCATATTTTGGTGCATTTGCGAAAATCTTGATATGCAAGTTGTTGCAATAGATGTTCCAAATGATGCTCCCAAATTTTTCATCAAGTTTTGCATAGAGCTCCCCATTGTTAAATCTTCTTTTTTCAATGTTGCACAAGAAAGATTTATAACAGGTGTCATAGACATAACCATTCCCGTTCCGTATAAAAAGTTTGGCAAAAATACGTTTGCAAGCGAAATTTGCATATTAAGTAAACCAAATAATAGACCGCCTACACCAATAAGAACTAAACCTATAAAACAAGATATTTTTTCCGGCACTTTGCCTGTCACTGTTACCAGAATTATAAGCCCTGCTAAACTACCAAGGCCTCTCGGTATCATAGAAACACCGCCTAAAAATGCGGTATACCCCATTAAACCTTGCAGCATTGATGGTAATAACATTGCAGAAGCAATTAAAACAAATAACAGTACCATTTGAATTAAAGTTCCGAATAAAAAGTTTAAGTTTTTTAATAATCTTAAATCAAGTAACGGGTCTTTTTTATTCTTAAATTGGGTATAGAAAAACAGTATTCCTGCCGTTGTTGATATTCCCATAAGCCAACAAACCCAAGAAGCATCAAACCAACCCGCGTCGTTTCCCTTATCAAGCACAACCTGTAACAAAAGTATCCAAACAACAAGCATTCCAAACGCAAAAAAATCCATTTTTGCATTCTCTTGTTTTTTAGCATAAGGCGGATCTTTTATTAATTTTACTAATGAAACAGCACAAACAAGTCCGACAGGCGCGTTAATCAAAAATATCCATGGCCAAGACCAATTTTCAGTAAGCCAACCGCCTATTACAGGCCCCACAATAGGTGCAATTACAAAAGCAAATCCATACAGTGACATTGCTTTACCCCACTCTTTTTGAGGGAATATTTCCATCATAATAGCCTGAACCAAAGGTAATATAGCTCCTCCTCCAATACCTTGCAAAAACCTTGATACTACAATCATAGGCATTGAACGGGATAATCCGCACAACAAAGATGCGACAGTAAATAAAACTATACTGAATATAAAATATTTCTTTCGCCCGAAAACTTTGCACAAATACCCGATAGCAGGAATAATAATTGAACTGGCAACAAGATAACTTGTAACAATCCAAGTTGATTCATTTCTGCTTATTGAGATTGTTCCTGCAATATAAGGCAGCGCAACATTTGCAATTGTTTCATTTAGTGCAAACAAAAAGGCAGCCGTAACAAGAGGAATCGTAACAAGCCACGGATTTATGGAAGGCTCATGCCTTTCTTCCGTTATGTTGTTTTCCAAAAATTCCTCTTCCTGTAAGGGGCATTTCGGCTGATTGCCTAATGTCGATAATAACTGTTCTAATACGAACTTAGAGTAAAAATACCTTACTAAATTTATAATATTGTATTAAATTTTATTTTTCAAGATTTATTATATATTTTTGTATTATTCATTACAAAAAACCGAAATCTTTTGACTTTCGGCTCTAATGTTATAAAATTTTAACCATTCTTACGTGTTCACAAAATTCATCAAAATAAACATCACCGACTTTGTTGTATCCGAGTTTTTTATAAAATTCTGAAACTCTGACTTCAAATGAAATGTCCTGTTAAACCATATCAAACACCCTAAATATACAAATAAAAAAGAGCCTCGGAAGGCTCTTTTTTAATAAATGGAGGAGGAATAGGGATTCGAACCCTAGGTACGCTCGCACGTACGACGGTTTTCAAGACCGCTCCGATCAACCACTCCGGCATTCCTCCAAGTAATTGTTCAGATGTATTATAATTCTATCTGCTCAAACGGGTTTGTCAAGATTTATTTTGCTCTCCTTTATCCCCACGCACACGAAAGGCAAAATACTTAAACAGTATGTATGTCGCAATTGATACTATCATTATTGATAACATCTGCGACACATAAACGTTTTTTATCGCAAATCTTACCAGCAACTCCAACACAACAACATTCAACAAATAACTTACAAACCAGGTCGTACAGCATTTTATATATTCTTTTATATAATTACCCCTTGTACAAAATACAAAAAACTTCTGCGTCAGATAAGAAAATACCGAAGACACAGTCCACTGA
>JBGUSD010000156.1:0-17022 GCA_045132355.1 Candidatus Gastranaerophilaceae bacterium | reverse complement strand
TTTCTTTTATACCGCTTGTTACTGCCGAAAAATCTATAAACTCAGAATGAGTTTTGTTGGCAATAATTCTTGCAAGAGTAGTTTTACCAATACCGGGGCTCCCCCAAAAAATAATTGATGTTATATTATCGCTTTCGATAAGTTTTCGCAAGACCTTTCCTTCGCCAATCAAATGCTGTTGACCAACGAATTCATCCAAATCTCTCGGTCTTAATCTGGATGCCAAAGGCTGATTTCTGTTATCTTCAAAAAGCGATTTTTGTTCCATACACACTCCTCAAAACAAGTATACTACATAAATTTATGATATAAACACTACTGTTCTGTTGGCGGTATAATCACATAGTAGAAATGAAAATGTTTTGATTTACCGACTTTATTTGTAATCTCATAGTCATATCGTTTTGACTTTATTTGATAATTATCGGGCAAAAGAACAACAGACTTTTTTGCCCATCTTTCTACTTCTTCAGCGGTTTTTCCAAATATTATCGAGCCGGATTTAAGAATATCATCTTCACCAATCCAAGGATTTTTATATCCAAAAGTATCCAGGATAACCTTTACCGGCCTGCTGCAATACTGTTTTATCTTATAAACATATTCCCCATTTCCGCCGATATATTTTAGTTCTGCATTATTAGTTTCCGAATCCCAATCCGCAACTATTTCAGGCAAAATTTTCTGATACTGAAAGCCCATATGAAATTTTGTGTGAAGCTGAGAAAACAAAAACATTGCCGTCATCCAAACAAAAGTCAAGGCACAAACACATTTAAACAAAAAGTTAAAAGTATTTTTATTAAATTTTACAGGGAACATATAGAATAAGAATATTCCGAAGAAACTTACCATTATAGAACCCCACATACCCATAACTCTTGTATTAGATATAGCACCCATCAAGGATTGCAAAAGTATGGGCGCAAAGCACAAAATACAAACAAAAGCCGCATCAGATTTTCTTCTGTCTGGATCTTTGCAACCAATATTTTTTGATTGTAAAGCCACAATAACAAACAAAAACACACAAGGCAAGACAGAAAAAATCTGATCCAATATAAACTTTATCGGAAATACTACCCTTCCAAACCTCAAAAGAAAATCAGGAGTATTGTGAAGAGTTACGCCTGTTCTATCCGTCATATAAGCAAATGAAAAGAAATCATGTTGAAACAGCCATATAACATGAGGCAATATCGCAATTAGCCCAACAGATATTGATATATAGAGGCCTTTGCGTTTTAGACAATCTCTGTTAAAAAATAATATATAAATTAACAAAGCCAAAAATAAAAATACTATCTGATATTTTGTCAAAGCACCCAAAGCAAAAGATACACCGAACAAAACCCAATCAATAATTTTATCTTCCTTAACAGATTTATAAAAATAATAGCCAATCATTGGCCAAATTGCCATAGATAAGATATTGCAATTATAATTTTCATAAAATAACGTATATGTATAATAATAACATGGCACCATAACCAAAGAGGCACACAGCGCCTTTTCTTCATCCATTAATAGTTTTGCAAGTTTATATATAAAAACAAATCCGACAGTAACACACAACGCACCCAAAAAATATGCTGCATAATCGTGTTCTCCAAAGAGATGATACACCCCGCCCATTAACCAACCTGAAAGCGGCGGATGCTTATTCGTTCCAAAGTCTATCAACTCTCCCCACGAGATCGCCTCAAGAGCATCATCACCCATAACATTTCTGAACAGACAAATAAAACTCCAAAGGAGTGCATTTATAACTAAAAAACAATAGAAAATCTTTTTCTTTGCAATCTCCATATATTTAACCTTCCTCATTGTAATTATACATTAAACAAAGTCATAGTAAATTTAATTATTTGTGATAGAGTTAATATATGGACAAATGGTTAAAACTTCCAAGAATAATAAGGTTTTTAATAATAGGCAGTATTAATGCCGCAATATCGTATGTTATTTATGCTCTTTCCATCTTCATAATCGGGGAAGCATATTACCAGATTGCAAACGCACTTCAGTGGGGACTTTCTTCGGTAATTTCATACTTTAACCAAAAGTTTTTTGTATTCTGCACAAGAGGCAATTATCTGAAAGAATACCTCAAATGCTGCACAACTTGGGCTGTCAGTTATGTATTAAACGCACTTATACTTGAAGTATTTGTAAAATATCTCGAAATCAACGTATATTTAGCACAATTCATATCACTATTTGTGGTATCAGCTTCAACATACGTTTTATTCAAATTTTTTGCATTCAACGTAAAAGATAAAGATTAAAGGAGTTCCTGATCTTTGATATATCTTGGCCTTGCCTTAACTTCTCTGTATAGCTGACCAACGTATTCCCCGATTATGCCAAGACAGAATAGTTGAATACCGCCAAAAGCACACATTACAATAATGTTTGTAGCCCAGCCGTTTGGAGAATTATGGAAGAACAATTTTTCAATTATTGTTTCAAAACCTACCAAAAAGCCAAACAGAGCCATGAAAAACCCAAGCACAGCCACAAATCTCAACGGAATTACACTATATGAAGTTATACCGTTGAGGGCAAGTGCCATAAGTGATGAAAAATTAAACTTTGAAACACCGGCCATACGTTTTTTTACATCAAAATGAACGTACGCAGTAGGAAGTCCAACCTCGTGGAAAAATCCTCTGAGGAAAAATAATTTTTCAGGATACTGCGCCAATATATCTAAAGTTCTTTTGCTTACCAATCTGTAATCAGAGTGATTCATTGGAATATTTGCACCCAATAAATTCATGGTTTTATAGAACAAAATTGCTGTTGTTTTCTTAAAAAAGCTATCCGTCTTTCTGTCATTTCTGATACCCAAAACAACATCATATCCATTCATATATTCATCAACAAATTTTTCGATAGCCCATTCATCCTGCTGCAAATCCGCATCAATAGATACGACACAGTCGCAGCCTATCTCTCTTACACTTTCCAAACCTGCCATAAGAGCTTTTTGGTTACCAAAATTACGTATAAACTTTGTACCCTTCACAAGAGGATTTTTGCTGTGCAGTTCCTCTATAATGGTCCAAGTAGAATCTTTTGAACCGTCGTCTATAAAATATAAGTAACTATCATTTCTGATTTTACCGTTTTTTATAAGATCATCTATAACCAAAAATAATTTTTCGGCAGTATTTCGCACACAAGATTCTTCGTTATAACACGGAATAATTATCGCTAACTGCGGAATTGCTCTCATTAAATCCATACTTTACTAACTCCTTATGTTTTTATATTATAATATTTGAGGTTGAAAGGCAAGGGCTAATGACGAAAAAATTTATACTAAACGCAGACGATTTTGGAATGAGTACAGCATTCAACGATGCCGTACGAGATGGCTATGAAAAAGGAATACTAAAGTCAGCAAGTATTTGTGCTAACGGAAAAGCTTTTGATGATGCTATTCAAAGGATAATTCCTCAATGCAGCGGATTATCTGTCGGCGTACATTTAAACATAATAGAAGGGAATTCCCTAACCCAAGCACCTGCCCTGACAGACGAGAACGGAGTTTTTAACAACGGATATATTGCACTTATCTTAAAATCTTTAGATTATGATTTTATGCAACAGGTTGAAGCTGAATTTCGTGCCCAAATCGAAAAGGTGTTGAATGCAGCGCATGTCGATCACATAGATTCACATGTCCACACACATGCCATTCCAAATATATTTAAATTAACGGCGAAACTTGCTAAAGAATACAATATTCCCTACATCAGAACTCAACACGAAAAAATGTATTTTGTACCGTCTTTGCAAAAGCATCTGACACTAAAATATCCGCCCAATATATTAAAAATAATACTTTTGAACACCTTTACCGCAATAAACATGCCTGTTGTAAGAAAGTATAACCTGAAAACAAACGACTATTTGATTGGTGTTGGCTATACAGGAATGATGGATGATGAAACAATAAAACACGGACTTATGGCAATCGACGGGGACTGTACTGCGGAGGCGCTTATTCACCCATGCAAATACCAATACAGAAATGAAGACAGCCATCATTTTGAATTTCTATTAACACAAAATGAGATTCTAAAATCAGAAATTGAAAATAACCTTAAATATGAAATAATTAATCACTCGCAAGCGGTGGAATAATAGCATAGTAGAATTTGTATTCCTTTTCTTTTCCAAACTTGTTTGCAGTTTTGAAGGTATATTCATTTGCCTGAACGTCATATTTTTCAGGTAAAAGAACTATTAACTCTTTTACTCGTTCTAAAAGGTCATTCTCAGATTTTCCGACAATAAGAATCCCCGATTTTATAATATCTTTATGATCTACGCAGGGATTTTTATACCCGAAGGTTTCCAAAACCGCTATCGGATGCAAATCGTTATATATATGGAATTGAAACACATAATCTATATGTCCGCCAACGTATTTGAACGGAGCATTACTTGTCGCCTCTTTCCACATTTTATTAAATTCCGGCATGATTTTTTGATACGGATATGATAATGTTCTTTTTGTTTGCAGCAGGGAGAATATAAGCATTGCAACAAGCCATGCAGCCATAAGAGAATAAGCCCATTTCATAAAATATGAGAAACTGTCTTTGTTGAATTTGACAGGGAAGAAATAAAATAACAAAATACCTGCAAAGCACACCATTATGGAGCCCCATATTCCCTGAATTCTGCTATCCGTAAATATAGCCATGCATCCTTGCATAATTATCGGGGCAAGCCCGATAAACAACAAATACCACCTGTCAGATTTGTTTCCGTCATTTGCAATATATTTTATATTCTTTGCCTGCAAAGCTAAAAACAAATAAACAACGATACATGATGCAACAGATAAAATTTGATCCAGAATAAATTTCAAAGGGAACACAACACGCCCGAATTTTATAAGAAATAACGGAGTATTGTGAGCTCCAATTTCAGTTCTCTCCGACATATAAATCATAGAAAAGAAATCGTGTTGAAATAACCATATAATGTGCGGAAGGATTATCAATGACCCGATCAATACAGAAATATACATTCCCTTCTTCTTGAACTGACTTCTTTCAAAAAATATTAAATACAAGAATAGTGCAGTAAATAAAAATACAACCTGATATTTTGTGAGGGCGGCAATAGCAGAAACAACACCAAATAATATCCAGTCTTTTATCTTATCTTCCTTAATAGATTTGTAGAAATAATAAGCAATCATTGGCCACAAAGCCATAGAAACAAAATTGCAGTTAAAATTATCAATAAACAATATGTACGTATAATAATAGCAAGACGAAATTATCATAGATGCACACATTGCTTTTTCTTCATCCATAAAGAATTTTGCAAGTTTATACAAGAAAATAAAACCTATAAGAATAAACAAACTTCCAAGAAAATATGCAACCCAATCACTTTGTCCAAAAAGGTTGTACGCACCTGCCATTATCCAACCTGAAAACGGAGGATGTTTATTTGTTCCAAAGTCCACCATTTCGCCCCATGAAACAGCCTCCATCGCATCAATACTAATAACATTTCGGGTTAATTGCACCAAACTCCAGGCTAAAAAATTTATTATCAGAAACAAATAGAATGATTTCTTTTTATCAAGTTCCATATCCTAAACTCTCTATAATCCTCATTATTCAAGCCAACGCTATCACAGATAGAATATAGTGTCAACAGTTATATAACTTTACATTGTTTTTTTAATTAAGTTTTTATTATAAACTATATAATATAAGAGAGACTTTAAAGGATTATAAAATGCAATATATGGAGTTTATTGAAAATATTTTTTCCTTAAAGGATTACGGCGAAACACACAAGATACTAAGAATTTTTGGCATAAAAGTAAAATTCCCGAAAGCCGATTATATCAAAAAGCGCAAAGACACACCATATGATGACTACAAGAAAAATAATGTTGATATAACAAAGCTTCCGCCTGCAACGGGGCAAATAAGAGATATTCAACTTGCAAATTTAGCTCTTTTAAAAGAATTAGATAGTGTATGCAGAAAAAACGATCTAAAATATTGGCTTGAATTCGGAACGCTTTTAGGCGCAATAAGACATAAAGGCTTTATCCCTTGGGATGACGACATTGATGTAGGAATGATGAGAGAAGATTACGAAAAGATTATAAAGGCTTTTGAAGAATCTTCTTCAAATCCGGATATCTATGCGGAATACACCTATATCGGAAAATCTCAGGCTATCATAAAAGTTAAGCACAAAAAGTGTTCCTTCCTATTTGTTGATATATTTCCTCACGACTATTCCAACAGGATATTGAGGGATGAAGCAAGAATTCCGTCAACAAAGGAATTAAAAAAATACAGAGAAGAATTGTCAAAAAACAAAAGCCTTGATACAGCACAGAAAGTATCTGACAAAGTTCGGGAGTTGAATTCTGAAATTATACCTCAAGGATATGTTGAACACAGCGATATCCAATGCGGACTTGAATATTTCTACACAGAACCGGTATGGATTCAACCGTACGAAACAATATTCCCTCTAAAACAAATTGAATTTGAAGGGTTTTCTGCTATGTGCATAAACAAACCGCAAAAATATCTGGCAGAAATTTTTGGAAACTATATGGCATACCCATCAAAAATAGGTTTTGGACACTCAATGTATCTTGATATATCCAAAGAAAAAGAAATTATAGACCAACTAAAAAAATACGTGGTATAATAAAAAGAGTAAAATATTCTAAGGAGAAAACATTGAAATTATTTACTTGCGGACCGGTACAGATGTATCCTTCCACACAAAACATAGCACAGAACGGATATACATATTTCAGAACAGATACGTATGGAAATATCGTAAAAAACTGTATGATGAAAATTTCCGAAATGCTTGGACACAAGTACAATAACAACGTAATATACCTTGCCGCATCCGGCTCCGGTGCTATGGATGCTGTCGTTGACAACTGTATGACAAAATCGGACAAAGCTTTAGTCATAAATGGCGGAAGTTTCGGACACAGATTTTGTGAACTTTTAAAATGGTACGGCATAGAATACGATTCAATAGACCTTGAATGGAATGAAGTTGTTGAAGCCGAAGATCTCAAAAATTTTGAGAATAAAGGTTATACCGCGCTATTTGTGAACCTTGACGAAACATCTTCCGGCAAATTGTATGATATTGGACTTTTGAGTAATTTTTGCAAAAGAAACAATATGTATTTGATTGTTGATGCTATATCTGCCTTTTTGGCTGACGATTATAATATGGATAAATACGGAGTTGATGTAACAATTATAAGTTCGCAAAAAGGTCTTTGCCTGTCACCGGGTATGTCAATTTTGGCATTCAGCGACAGAATGGTTGATAAGATAAACAAGGACTCTTGCCCTAAATCATACTATTTCAACCTCAAAGACTATTTTAAGAATATGGACAGAGGACAAACTCCTTTTACACCAACTGTTTCAATAATTTATGAGCTTCAGGATATGCTGAACCTTATTGAAAAATCAGGCGGTAAAGAAATTTGGATAAAAAATGTAGAAAACAAGTGCAAATATTTTAGAAAAAAAGCTGCCACAATGGGCTTTACAATACCGGATTATCCAAAATCAAACACCCTGACCCCTATTTATTTTGAAGATATAAATGCAGGAGATGTTGTCAGAGAACTAAGAGAAAAATATGATTTATTTGTAAATCCGTGCGGCGGAAAAATGGCAGATAAACTTATTAGAGTCGCACATATCGGGAATTTATCAATCTCAGATTTTGATAATCTTTTAGAGAAAATGGATATTACCGTCAAAGAACTCAAAGAGAAACAATTACAAGGAGTATCATAATGCTAGGAAACAAAACAGTCGTTTACACATCAGGTACATTTGATATGCTGCATATCAACCATTTAAAAATGATTGAATACGCAAGAGCATTGGGCGATATTTTAATTGTCGGAGTTAACACAGACGAGCTTGTTGCAAGCTACAAATCAACCCCTATAATTCCGTTTGAAGAAAGAATCGCTCTTATGAAAGCTATAAAAGGTCCTGACGTTGTAATACCGCAACGTTCTCTGGACCACACAGATAAAGTTAAAAAATTAAACTTTGACATATTTGTAGTCGGAGATGATTGGGTCGGCAAATATGATTACTTGAAAGATCTTGGGGTTGATGTGGTCTACTTTCCATACGGAGAAGGCATAAGTTCTTCAAGCCTTAAAAAGAAAATCTACAACAATTATAAAAAGCTTCAGGATAAAGTTGATAACCACTTACCAATGGATGCAAAAACAAAAGAGTAATGAGAATAAAATTCATACAAGATTTTATAAATTTTATAGGGCAAAAGGAATACAAGCATAAATACAAGGTTATGGCAGAATCTGTAACCTGGCTTGGCGACCTTATTGAGCTTAATGACCCAATTATAAATACAATAAAAAATCGCAAATTTGCATTCAATTACAAATGGGCATTTCAAAAGGACAGTAACAAACTCAAAGAATACTACAAAACTCTTGATGCCACAAAAATTCCGCCATGTAAAGGACCTTTAAGAGAAGTACAGTTGAAACTCGTTGATTTTGCCGAATATTTGGTCAAAGAAATTGAAAACGATATATCAATAAAGCCTATGCTCACAGGCGGTTGTCTGATTGGGGCAATAAGACATAAAGGCTTTGTACCTTGGGATGACGACATTGATTTTGATTTGATAAGAAATGACTACAACAAACTTATAAATCATGTAAAAAATAAATATATGTACGTCGATTCAAACAAAGACATTGACTACGATCAACATATTGAACTGATAGAACAGGCAATAAAAGAGCATCCGAACGAAATTATATTTTCCCTAAAGCCATCATGCCTGAGCGCATATAAGGGAACATCAATGAAGGATTGTTTGACTGTTGACTTCTTCCCGAGAGATTTTTTAAATCCAAAAATAACAAAAGAGCAATACATAGAATACAGAAACTCTTTTGACAAATTCTTTTACAAAAAAGAAACTTTTTCTGAAATGTTCAAAATAATTGACAGAGAAATTAATAACAGAGAAATATACTGCGAATACAGCGATATAAATGTCGTAGGCTGGGGCAATACAAGTTTTAAGACAAAGAAATTGTCGTATATGAAGACATCATACATATTGCCTCCGAGCGAAATCACATTTGAAGGCAAAAAATTCTATACCGTCAACAATCCTGATACCTTTTTAACAGACTTTTACGGGAACTATATGGGAATTCCCGTAACATTAGAAATTGCAAAATACGCAAAAAAATACGGGAAATAATCCCGCATTTTTATTATTTAAAAAGCGCTCTATACAATACCCTGAGCAATCATGCCGTCTGCAATCTTTTTAAATGCTGCAAGGTTTGCGCCAGCGACATAATTTCCTGCACAACCGTATTTTTCAGCATATAATTTACAATCGCTGAAGATATTTGTCATAATTTTATCTAACTTTTCTTCCACTTCTTCAAATGTATAATAAAATCTCATACTGTTTTGAGACATTTCAATAGCAGAAGTTGCAACACCACCTGCATTTGCAGCTTTTGCAGGTGCAACAAGAACACCTTTTTCAAGCAAATAATCTGTTGCTTCTTGAGTACATGGCATATTAGCACCTTCACCTACTGCAATCACACCGTTTTCTACAAGCTTTTTGGCCGCATTCAAGGTCAATTCGTTTTGCGTTGCACAAGGAAGCGCAATATCCGTTTTTATATTCCAAATTGGAGAATCATCGCCTGTTCTTTCAGTATATTTTGCATTCGGATGAGTATTCAAATATTCCTTTAACCTGCCTCTGTTAACTTCTTTGATAGTTTTAACCAAATCAAGATCTATTCCGTTTTCATCATAAATACAACCTGAAGAATCGCTCATAGCAACAACTTTAGCTCCGTATGCCGTCATTTTTTCACACGCATAAATTGCAACATTGCCTGACCCGGAAATTGTAACAGTCTTTCCTTGTATAGACTGATTGTGATTTTTAAGCATTTCTCTCATAAAGAAAGTCAAGCCATACCCTGTTGCTTCTTTTCTTGCCAAAGATCCGCCGTAGCAGATATCTTTACCGGTCAAAACGCCGCCTTCATATGCATTTTTGATTCTTTTATACTGACCGAATAAATATCCGATTTCTCTAGCTCCAACACCTATATCACCTGCCGGAACATCAACATCTTGGCCTATATGCCTATATAATTCTGTCATAAAGCTTTGGCAAAATCTCATAATTTCATTATCCGACTTTCCCTTTGGATCAAAGTCAGATCCACCTTTTGCACCACCGATAGGCAAACCTGTAAGGGCATTTTTGAATATTTGCTCGAACCCTAAAAACTTCATGATACTCTGGTTTACAGTAGGATGAAATCTCAAGCCACCCTTATATGGTCCTATAACTGAACTAAATTGGACTCTGTAACCTCTGTTTACAATAACTTTACCTTGATCGTTAACCCACGGAACCCTGAAAACTATTATCCTTTCCGGCTCTGTAATTCTTTCGATTATTGCAGCCTTTTCAAATTCCGGATGTTCATCAACTAATCTCTCTACAGTGCACAAAACTTCTTTTACTGCCTGTAAAAATTCGGGTTCTGTACAGTTTTTTCTATTAATATCGCTTAGTGCTGTTTCAATATAATTATTCATTAAATATACCTCATGCTATCTTTGTTATTAATTATACTATAATAGTAACAAAAATTTTATAGAATGAGGTAAAATTTTTATAAAGATATTATGAAAGCACCAATGTCAAAATGTTTTTGTCATTTTCCCGTACATAGGTAACGTCTTTGGCCATTTGTTTAACCATATAAATACCAAGTCCCCCAAGAGGTCTTTTCTCCGGCGGGAGGTCAATATCAGGGTCTTCTTTTTCAAGCGGATTATAGGCCTTGCCTGAATCCGTAAATTTAATTTCTACCCCACCTTCAAGCTTTGACATAACGACCTCTATATAACCATGACTGTTACCATACGCATAAAAAGAAATGTTTGCAAATATCTCCTCCGCACACATATCAATTTTATTAGTTAATTCAGCCCCAAGTTTATAATCAGAGCACACACCATGAAGCCAATTGTAAAATCTGTTATAATTTTTCTTCAAAGCCAAATCTTTAAACGATCTTTTTTCCATTGGATCTTGATGCCCATATCTGAAGATTAACATAGTAAGGTCGTCACTTTGTGCAATATCGCCCGTAAAGTCATTTACGTTTGATTTTATCACATTTGTTAAATCTTTTATATTTGTAACCTCAGTTGAATTAATGCAATTTATTAATCTGTCCTCTCCGTACATATTATTCTTTTCATCAGTAGCTTCTGTAACACCGTCTGTATATGCGAATATGACATCCCCTTCATTAAGTTTCGTTTTGTAAACTTCAAAATCAACGTTTTCCACAACACCCAGAACCATATTTGAATCAAGCTCTAAATATTTATAATTATCGCCGTTTTGTTTCAGCAACGGAGGATTATGACCGCAGTTTATACAAGTCAATTCGCCTGTTGAAACATCAACAATCCCTGCAAACATGGTTATGAACAGACCGTTTTTGTTATTGGCATATATTTTATTATTAATTGTATTAATTAATTCTTGCGGATCACTAATTGTAGGCGCAACGTTACAGATAAGCGTCTTTGCGGTCATCATAAATAATGCAGCCGGAATACCCTTACCTGATACATCTGCTATCAGGAACATAAAATGATTATCGTCCAAGAAATAAAAGTCATAAAAATCTCCGCCGACTTCTTTTGCAGCAATCATTGAAGCATAAATATCAAATTCCGGTCTATCCGGGAATGGAGGGAAAATATCCGGAAGGCTTGACATCTGAATAGACTTTGCAATAGAAAGCTCTGAGTTTATTTTTTCCCTCTCTCTTGTAATCGACTTTATATCTTTAGTCATTTTATCAAAAGTGTCGGCGAGTTTTGCAAACTCTTCCGGACTTTCTATTTTTATTTCTACATCATTATCACCACGACCTATACGGTTTGCGATGTAGATTAGCTTGCCGATTGGAATGATAACATTACGTTTTAAGCCCTCATACAAAAGTGATGTTACCAAAAAGCTTATAAATGTCAGCAAAACACACAAGACCATTACACTCTTAAATATAAGTTCAAACAACTCCCATGCCGGCACACATACTATCATAACCATTCCGTTGTCCAAAGTTTTGACATATGGAATATATTTTTTCCCGTAATACTTAATGTATGTAACATCTTTTAGTTTAGTATTATACCAAGGAATATTCTTTTTGATTGATTTTCCAATCAAATTAATATTATCCAAATGATCATCTGTTGATACAATAATATAATCCTTTTCTGCGTTTGCAAACAAAACAAAACTATTTTTTGTAGGTTTTATATTTTGGATTGTCTCAAGAACAGAACTTATTTCCCAATCAACAGTCGACAAACCAACCAAACGTTTTGAACTATCATAAATGCCGGAACCAGCAGTAATCATTAAAGTATCACTGCCTTCTTTTTCATGATAAGGATATGACCACTCAATATTATCACCATATTTCAATTCAGAAATTATTTCTTTATACCAACTCTTACTAGGATAATTATATGATTCTTTTTCAAAATCCTCATCAAGAACAACCTTCCCGCTCTTGTCTCTATACGCATATATACACAATAGCTTTTGACTTGGGAATACAGAATATGGGACAAACCAAATACCGCCGCCCAAAGAATCCGGATAATTCTCAAAAACCTGTACTACTGTTTTTGCGGCAACTGTCTTATTTTTATCAAACTTGTAATAAAGTTCTCCCATCAAGGCAAGACTTCGCGCATTTTTTTCAATCTTTATTACTTCTTTGTTAATTTTTTCAACTTCTATTTGAAGTGTTTTCGAAGCAAAATTTATCATCAAAAATTTCGTATCTCTGTAATACAGATACGTAAACACACTAAGGACACTCAGCAATATAAACAGCATCCCAACTGAAATAACAAGAATTTTTGCACGTATTGTCTTAAACATTATTCAATAACTAAAAACTTATCAAATCCAACCATATGAAAAGATTTTAAAATAGGCTCAGTAACATTCTTCAACTTCATAACACCATTATTAGACATTTGGTTATGAAGCTCTAAAATAACCTTTAACCCAAAACTTGAAATAAAACTTATACCGGAAAAATCAAGTACAAGCTCCTTTATATCCTCATAATCTTCAACGGTTTCTTTAATCTTTGTACCGTATTCTACTGCATTATCCAGGTCCAATCTGCCGCTGCCTTTAACAAGCAAACCATTGACACCAAAGCGTTTCATCTCAATTTCCATAGCTCATAGCCCTCTTCTTATTCAAACTACAAATTTAGAATAACATATTTAACCCATCAGGTCAAACCTTTTACTATTTTTTCATAAGTTCTGCCAATTTTTCAATAGAGAAGCCTGCACCAATTTGTACCTGGTGTTGATTTCCTGTCATAGTATTATCAAGAGTATATGATATTCTTGGGCTTATTCCAGGATACAGGTCTTTGTATTCAACAGCTATGTTTGAAGATATCTTAACAGGTATATCGATATTCTCTGATATTTGGGGTGTAAAATTATTTTTGAATGCAGAAAACATAGCGGAAAAAGCTAATTTCCCTTTTTGCAACATGCCCATAACACTTGCATTCATCTCATGATTTACTGTTTTAGCTTGTGTTTCAGGGTCGTGGTCAATTACGCATCCGTATCTTACAGCCGCATTTAAACCTGCTTTTAGGTCATCTGCCGTATAATAAACCCCGGCTTTTGCGCCAAATTCAAGACCTGTTGATGGAGTTGTATCAACACTTGCATCTACATCCTTATCAAAGATAAATCTGCCAACTTCTGCACTTGCTGAAACCGGTACTTTTAAATTTTTATTAGGATTAAATTCATGTTGGCCATTTGCTCTTACGTAATAATAATTCAAAAAGTCTTGATTTTGCATACCCGCAGCTAATCTTGCATTATCAGAATACATTACATATGCTTCTGCCTGCATATCTTGAATAGGATCTGTTCCTGCGGTATTTTCTCTTCTATAATACCCGTAAGCACCGGTAGCAAATTTACCATTTTCATAGTCAACTGCAGCACCACCGTTAAAGATATTGTGACCCGGTTCAATCGTCAGGTTAAGATTTGCGGCGCCGGTCAAAACTGATCCATTTTTAAATTCCTTAAAGTATGATCCTGCGAGTGCTCCGGTAGTATTGTCTGAACTTGCATTTACTTCAGCATTAATCTGAGCATTTTCAGTTTCTAAAGTAGCACCAAACTGTACTCCGCCTACGAATTGATTTGGCTGTGACGTTGATTTTGTTGCGTCACCTGAACCGCTATCTGTTTTGTCGGATTCGGATGTTGCACCTTCATTTTGCTCATAATCTTCAATCATTTGAGCAGCTCTTTTATCTGCCATAGCATTATTACCGATAAGGCCAATGTATCTGCGCAATATCGCAGGTTTACCACCTATATTGAGAACAGTAACTTCTCCGTTTTTTATAGCATTTTCTTTTACTTCTTTGGCATTTTCGTTTATATATTCTTTTGTTGCCAATCTAACATCCTGAATTGCAGAATCAAGATCTTCAACCCCTTGACCTTTTTTAATCATAGCAGCTCTTTTTTCTACCAAACTGTTATATAATGCCGTATATGGAGTATTAACATTGGTATAAGAATTATCTGCATTACTTTGAGCTGACAACTCTTGTGCTGCAGAACCTTTTGAGCTGAAACCTCTATTTTTGGAGGTTATTGATTCTATAACCTCCGCTTTGCTAGGTTCATTTTCATTAGCTTCTTGAGCATTTATATCATTGTCAACGACTTCGTTATTAACTTCAGGATTATCAACTTCTTTTGTGTCATTCGATTGAAGATTTTCAGATTTTTCAAAAGTATCCAAGCCTGTTTTGTCCATATCATCATCGGCTGAAGGTTGTTTTGGAGCCTTTTGCTGTAGCTCAGAAATGTCTTTTGCACCAAAATGCTTCAAAATTGCACCTATTTCTGTTTCGTTAATGTAAGCATCAAGATCTGGATTAAGTTTTTCCTGATCGTTTAAAATAGCATTTTGCACATATGGCAATAAACTAGAAATTAAGATTGGTTCCATATACAAAAATCCCCATGTTCCCCGTGTACATATTTATAAAGAATTTTTGTAATAAAAAATTGCCTTACACAAAAAACGATTTTTACAATATACAGTATACAAGGGCGTTTTATCCGTTTACAAAACTTAAATTAATTACCTGAGCTTTTTAAAATTTCCATTATGGAAAGATAATGAGCCGTCGCACCGGCAATTACAAATAAATGCCAAATTGTATGCATAAACTTGCCTTTTAACAGGTAGAAGATACAGCCAAAGGAATAGAGCAGCCCGCCGGCGATAAGTAAATATACAGCATAATGACTTGAATTGTTCCACAAGTAGTAGAATAAGAATAAAGACAACCAACCCATAACAAGATACAAACCTGTTGACAAATATTTGAATTTAAGGGTCAAACAAGAATACACAATACCTGTAATTGCCAAGTACCAAGTTACCGACAAAAGTGCTACTGAAGTAGGAAACGGTACCACCAAAAGCAAGATTGGAGTATATGTTCCTGCAATCAACATAAATATCGCACTATGGTCGATTTTTTGAAAAACTTTTTTGGCAGTCTTGTTAACCATCGCATGGTAAAGTGCCGAAGATTGAAATAAAATAAATAAAGTTGCACCGAATATTGCAGTTGATGCTACCTCCATAGGATTATGCGAGGTTACCGCCAACATGACTATCGCATAAATAGATAGAAGCGCACCGATTGAATGCGTAAATGCGTTTGCAAATTCTTCCGCAGGTGTATATTTTACTTCAGATTTCATACAACAATTTTAACACGTATATACATAAAATACAAATAGGCAAAAAAAAGTTGCCATTTTCAGGCAACATTAAATAAACACGAGGATATTAAGAGAGAGAGTATAAAAAAATCTTTTTTCTGCTTAATCTTATAAGTTTAAGATCTTTGCATTTCTAAATATCCAATTATTAAAATTTAGATTTCCCTTACACCTATATAAAGAAATTTTTTACGCAGGAATTGCCTTTTTTATAAAACAATGTAAACATTTCTTAACACAAAATCTCAAAAGCGCATTATATCGCCTGTTTACAAAAAGTAAAATATTGAACAAAGATTTTATAATATGTATAATAATGGTAAATAAAAAAGGGGATAGGCATGTTTAATGTAGATGAATTTATACGTAAAGCAATATCAATTGGGGCTTCAGATATTCACTTGAACTACGAAGAACATCCGGCAATAAGAAAAGACGGGAAAATTATAAAAATAGATGCGCCGGTATTGTCAGACGACGATTTGCATCAGGCATGCAAGGATTTGGCACCTGCGTTTTTACACGAAAGGATTGCTAATTCTCAGGACATCGACTTTGCATATGAAATCAAAAATGTGGCCAGACTCCGTGTTAATGTTGGCAGACGACTTGGGCATTACACAATAGCCATAAGAATAATCTCATATCACGTTCAAAGTTTTGATGAATTGGATTTACCAAAAGAGATAAGACAATTCACGGAACTTGAGAACGGTCTTGTATTGATAACCGGACCAACAGGTTCAGGGAAATCAACCACACTTGCAGCTTTGCTTGAGCATATCAATGCAAACCAGCAAAAACACATAATTACTATAGAAGACCCGGTTGAATATATTTTCTCAGATAAAAAATCAATTGTTACACAACGTCAACTGTTGGTCGACACCCCAACATTTGAAGACGGTATAAAATACGCACTGCGACAAGACCCTGACGTTATTCTAATCGGTGAAATCAGAGACAGAGAAACAATTACCGGAGCCTTAAGGGCTGCAGAGACAGGCCACCTTGTATTTGCTACAAT
>JBGUSD010000155.1:0-1006 GCA_045132355.1 Candidatus Gastranaerophilaceae bacterium | reverse complement strand
TCAGGGTGTCGCAGAAAAAGTTCAACTTGGCTCGATGTACCGCCTGAAAACGATTTATTCAGTTAATATGCAAACGGCATATCAAACAGGAAGATATAAAACTCAATATGAGAATGTGAATAACAGACCGTATTGGGAATACGTTGCGGTTATGGATGCCTCAACAAGACCTGAACACGCAATGCTCAACGGACTTGTTTATCGGTATGATGATCCGTTTTGGCAGAGCTTTTACCCTCCAAACGGTTGGAGATGCAGATGCAGAGTAAACGCACTATCTGATTACAACGTACAAAAGAAAAATCGAACGGTCAGTTCATCTGCCGGCACACTATCGGAGGAATTGGCTCTTGTTTCTAAAAAGTCAGGAGAGTATAAACCCGTCACAGTTTATACTGATCCCCTCACAGGGAAACGTGTCGCACCTGATGTCGGGTGGTCGCATAATCCTGCAAGCGGTTTAATAGACGATTAAATGATAGTTAAAAATAATTTAAAAGGAGTTTAAAATGACAACAGACAAAAAATGCTTAATTAATTGGGTTGGGGGTAAAAGATTATTGCGCAAGACTATTGCGCCACTTATTCCTAAAGATATAAAGTCCTACATCGAGCCATTCGGAGGCGGTGGTTGGGTTTTATTTTATAAAGACAGATGGGCTGATTTAGAGATTTATAACGATCTTGATGGCAGACTTGTAAACCTATTCCGTATTGTAAAATACCATCCGAACGCATTTAAAGAAGAGTATAAATATCTGCTTGGATCAAGAGATATGTTCTTCCAATTCCTGAATGGAACATTTATTACTGATATTCAAAAGGCTGTCCAATTCTACTTTATTATTACACGCTCTTTTGGAGGCAAAGGTTCGTCTTTTGGTACGGTTAAAAAATCATCCGGCGGTGCAAGTAAATCTCAAAAGAATGTCTTAGATAAGATTGATGCAATTCACGAAAGACTTGATAAAGTTATGATTGAAAATCGTGACTTTGAAACTCTTAT
>JBGUSD010000154.1:0-6300 GCA_045132355.1 Candidatus Gastranaerophilaceae bacterium | reverse complement strand
TGTAGATTTTGTAGATATTTGCACCTTTAATGGGAAACCACGCTATATAAGCGGAAGATTTATCAATATTTACTTCGGTTACAAAGTTGTCAAACGGTATTGTTTGCCCAAATACTATTTTTTGCGGCTTGAAGCAGAAATCTTTTTTATCGCCAACCCATTTAAAAGGTTTTATTTTGATTTCATCACCATCTGTCATGCCAAAAAGTGCAACACGATTTGTATTTACATCTTTAAATGAGGTAAAAAGGTGACTGTCAGTTTTTCTGTATAACGTATATCCGTCTGCTTCAGGTTCAGAATTCCAGTATAGGTGAACCTCGTTATCGTAGTAAACATCAATAATCATATGTTTATTATATAACTTTTTTTTGTTTACGTAAAGATTTAGTAAACATTTTGACATGTTGCAAATGATGTAGTTCAATGATAATAAGACTTGGTAGGAAATTATGTACATAAAACAACTTGAAATTGATAATTTCAAATCTTTTGCTAATAAATCAGAAATACCTCTATTGAAAGGTTTTACTACTGTTTCAGGGCCAAACGGATCCGGGAAGAGTAATATAATTGATAGTGTTCTTTTTGCGCTGGGGCTTGCAAATGCGGGTGAACTTCGTGCCGAAAACCTTTCGCATTTTATCTCTACTTATACAAAGCGAAATGATGCCATGGTAAAGGTTACTTTTGGTGATATGGAAGGCGGTAGAGATTTAAGTATTGCAAGAAGAATTAAAAAATCTACTCAAGGCTATGCAAGTACATATTACCTCAATGACAGCGTTACTACTTTGTCTAATATACATGCAGTTTTAGAAAAATATAATGTCACCCCAAACAGTTATAACGTAATGATGCAAGGTGATGTTATGGGGATTACAAACTGTACATCTAAGCAACGCCGAAAAATCATTGATGAAATCGCAGGAATTGCAGATTTTGACAGAAGAATAGAACAAGCAACCAATGAGCTTGAAACTGTTGAGCAGCGTGTGAAAAATTCAACTCTTATTCTGTCTGAAGTTGATAACAGACTTGATCAGTTGAAAGAAGAACGTGAAGTTGCTCTGAAATATCAGAAACTAAAGGAAGAAAAATCAGCTCTTGAGGGTCAAATTAATACCGTAAGATTCTTTGATATTAAAAGAAACCTTGAAAAAGCCCACGAAAATATCCTTGAATTTACCAAAAAGAAAAAGGAAGAAGAAGTTAAAAGCAAGGATATTGAGGAGAGACTTGCTCTTATCAGGCAAAAATATCAGGAAATTTCCGATAAACTAAAAGAAGAGGGTGAACAACAACAGATTAATTTAAAGAAGCAAGAAGAGGAATTAAAAGGTGAAATCGATCGCAAAAATAATGCTTCTACCTATGCAGACAAGCAAATTCATGACGGCCTGAGATCTGCTGAAAATGCCAAAAACGGGATTGAAACCTATAACAAAAAAATCGAAGATTTCAAACTGAAAATAGAGATGAAAAATGATGAAATAAAAATCATCGAGAAAAATATTGCAGATAAACAAGAAGAACTGAAGAAAATTTTGGAAGATATGACAGGGCTGAATGCAACTGCAGACCAGCATATTGCGCGCAGAAATGAACTCAGAAAAGAGCTTGAAAGTCTTCAAGATAAAGAAAATCAGTTAATAAAAGACAGATTGCCGTTGGAAAACGAATACAATAATCTTCAAAAAGGACTTGACGAAGCTAAGGAAAAGCTATCCGAGCTTCAAAAGATGAAGGATAATTTCAGTGAGACACAGGCTTTGAAAAAAGCCATGGTGGATCAGTTAGAAAAAGAGCTTGGCGATTTCAAAATTATTCAGCAAAATGCCCTGCACGATTTGGATACTACAAATAACGAAATTCGCGACTTAAACTATAATATCCAGATGGCATATAGAAAAATATCTTCAATGGAGGCTAAAAAAGCTGCGTTTGAAGATGCAAATTTTGGTCGTGCAATTGATACTATTATGGGAGCGAACTTAAAAGGAGTTCATGCTCCTCTTGTAAAGCTCGGAACGGTTGATAAAGAATATTCTACTGCGCTGGAGGTCGCTTTTGGCGGCAGAATGGCTCATGTTGTTGTAGATGACGAACATGTTGCGTCAGTCGCGATTGAACTTTTGAAGTCATCAAATGCCGGCAGAGCAACGTTTATTCCGTTGAATAAAGTTCAAAAGGCTCCTGCAAAGCTCCAATTGCCAAAAGATAGCGGAGTAATAGATTTTGCAATTAATTTGGTGGATTTTGATGATAAGTATATTAATGCATTTTTCTATGCGGTTGGTGATACCCTCGTTGTTGAGGATATGGAATGTGCAAAAAAACTTATCGGCAAGTACAGAATGGTTACTCTGCAAGGCGAATTATTTGAAAAATCCGGATCAATAACAGGTGGTGCTGTCAGAAAAACCGGTCTGAGTTTTAGCCAAAATGATGATGCAGAGTTGGAAACCTTCAAAATTCGTTTGAAGGATATGGAAAAACAACTTGGAGCTTTAGAAAACAAAAAGACAGAGTTGGAAGAAAAACTTGCAACAGTCAGAACCAATTATTCAGACTCCATGAGTGAATTCAGCAAGTCAAAAATTGAGCTCGAGAGTATGAATCGCAATTATGAACAGAGTGAGGGTATATTAAAAGACCGGTCTGAATTTGTTAAAATGAATACTCCGAAATTGGAAGAAATCAGCAAGAAACTTGATAAAGCCGAAGAACAACACATAAGTATTTTGGACAACATCCAAAAAGTTCAGGAGCAAATTGATATTGTTGAAAAACTTATAAATGATAAAGATTTAAAAGACCTGAAAGATAAAACAGAGGGTGTTGAGAATGAAATTAAACGTCTGCAAGGTACTTTGATGACAGCTAGAGGTGATATCAATGAGTTCGACAGACAAATTTCATTCCACAAAAATCTTATAAGCACTAAAAATGAAGAAATTGCAAATATTGAAAAGAATAATGTAAAACTTGAGGCTGATAAAGAACAGTACAAAAAAGATATTGAAGTTTTGAATGAAAAAATTGAGGCTATTAAAGAACAAATAGCAGTTATAGAGGAAAAATTAGGCAAACTTCTTAAAGAACGTGACGAAATCAATAACGATTTGATTGAACTTGAAAAACAAAAGCATATCAAAACCTCTGATATTGAAAGAATTGCAGAACAGATTGAATCTTTCAAAGCAAGACGCAGAGAATTGGAACCTCAATTAGAAACTGCAAGAACTGAGTTAGAAAATGCGGGTGTTGAAATCGCTAAACTTGAACCTGTAAATATTTCTATTGATGAAATAACCGCAAAAATCCAACGCCTTGAAAAGAGAATGGAAGAACTCGGGGACGTTAATATGCGTGCTTTGGCAGCATATGAAGAGGTTTTGGCACGTCAGGAAGAATTAAAACTCCAAATTGAAACATTGTCAAAAGAACGCAAAGAAATCCTTGATCGTATGCAGGGGTATGAACAGTTGAAGAAAGAAACATTTATGAAAACATACAACAACATAAATGAAAACTTTAAAATTTTGTTCCATGACCTGTCAGAGGGTGAGGGTGAACTTGTATTGGAATCTCCTGAAGACCCACTCTCCGGTGGTTTGGATATGAAAGTAAGTATTAGAGATAAAAAACATCAAAGGCTTGCAAGTTTATCAGGCGGTGAAAAATCTTTGACTGCATTGGCATTTGTCCTTTCAATCCAAAAATACATGCCTGCACCTTTCTATGCATTTGATGAAGTAGATGCGAACCTGGATACAATGAATGTAGAAAGAATTGCACACATGATTAAAACTCAGGCAAAAAATACGCAATTTATAGTAGTTAGTCACAGAAAACCTATGATAGAATCAGCTAATAGGACAATTGGTGTTACACAAAAAGAAAAAGGTATAACCCGTGTAACCGGTATAAAGCTGAGGGATGATGAATAATGGCAGAAACATTAAATTATGAAAATTCAGAAGAACTAGTTCTAAATAACGAAGACGAAGGTATTGGTATTCTTGTTTCAATGGCAAAATCCGGGAAAATTGATCCTTGGAATGTCGATATTATTGATGTAACTGATAAGTACCTTGCGCATATTTGTGAGATGAAATCTCAAAACCTTAGACTTACGGGTCGTACTTTTTTGTTTGCAGCGGTTCTCTTGAAGCTAAAATCCAATGTGTTGGAAGGTAATGATATTTTGCAAATTGGTGAACCGGATTATACTCACGGTCTTGAATATGACGATGACGGGTTTATTGTCGAGTATCCTGAGGAAGAAGAATTTGTGCCTACAAGCAATGTGGTTTCTATTGACGATGTTCTTCAAAGACGTACAAGTGTTAGATTGAACAGAAATCGTGTTGTTACGTTGCGAGATTTGATTCGTCAATTAGAATTTTATGAAAAACTGGAAAAGAAACAATCCCTTCAACAAGCTCATGAAAGGGCAAAAAACAGGGTAAGATCTTATGCAAGATTTACACCCGATGATATTATAAATCTTGCACATGAAGAATATATTGAAGATTGTGTTCTTAAACTAAAAGAAAATTTATCTCAAATTTTCGATCACGAAGAAAAAATTGAACTTAATGAATTAACGTTACTTGGAATGGACAAAGTAAGTGCCTATATTGCATTATTGTTCCTGTCTGTCGATACGGATTATGAATTGGTTCAGGACAAGTTTTATTCGGATTTATATGTAGTAAGAGGTAATCATGGAACAGTTGAAGTCTAGAATTGAAGCTGTTTTATTCACTACAGCAAAAGCATTGAGTGCCAAAGAAATTGGTGAAATTCTAGGTGTTGATGAGGAAAAAACGGAAGAAGCTTTGCTTGATTTGATTATGGATTACGCATCTCGTGAGGGAGCGTTAGAGATTGACGATGAAAACGGATATATCCTTCAGGTTAAGGAAGAGCATATGGATATTGTTGAAAAATTATGCCCTGTTGAACTAAAGCCTGCGGTTTTGAGAACTTTGTCCGTCATTGCTCTGAAAGAACCAATAAGACAAACCGTATTGAAGGATATGAGAGGTTCAACAGCATATGAACATGTTCAGGAGCTTCTTGACAAAGGACTTATTTCAAAGACAAAGGATAAAAACGGCAGAAGTTATAATCTTAAAACTACGCCGAAATTTGCAGAATATTTCAAATTGAAGGGTGATACAAAAGCTCTGGCAAAGATGTTGGATATTGAAAAAAAGGTGCTTGATGAAGAGTAAAATTATCTTATTGTTGATAATTTGTTCTGTTTTAATTTTTGCTTTTTGTTTTCATAATATTGTATTTGTGCATTCAAAGGCATTGTACGAAAAGCAGGCTTATTCACGTGCGTTTGCAGGCTTTAGATATTTGTCTGTTTTAAAACCTGATGTGGCCGAATATAAGTATTATTTGGTAAAAACTTTGGCAGAACTTCCTCCCACATATGAAAACCAAAAACTGATGTATAGATACTCAAGTTCTGACGTCGATGATAGTGCAAAGTTTGAGGCTGTAAAAAAGGTCATGGAGTGGAAAAAATCTATTCTTGATAAGGTAGGTAAGAATTATATTGAACAAGCCCCTATGGATTCAAAAATTTTAAGATGGAATAGGTCGTCATTCCCTTTGGGTGTGTATGTTGATTTTAATAGTACAACAGGTTTGCCCGATTATTACAAATCTTCTGTAAATTCAGCGCTCAATCAGTGGGCGAAGTCAATTTCTTTTGTCAGTTTTGTAAATTCTGAAAGGAAGAGCGATGCAAAAATTCTGATTTTGTTTAAGCCAATACCTAAAGATGTTTGTTCCGGTAATGTATGCAAGTTTGTGGCCGGGTTTACGGAGCCTAAAATATACGGTAATACACTGAAACAGATGGTAATTACTCTATATGATAAAAATCCAAGCGGACAATACTTTTCAAATAAAGAATTGTATAACGTCTTGTTGCATGAATTAGGTCATGCGCTGGGTATTATGGGACATAGTTACAGTACGGAAGATTTAATGTATCAACAGACCAAAAATAATAATTCCGTTTGGTCAAAATTCAGAAGTGAATTCCAATATATTAACGGTCGAGATGTGAACACGTTGAAATTGTTATATATGCTAGCTCCTGATATATCAGATACACCGGAAAAGAAATTGTCAGGGTTGATATATCCTCCTATTATATTTGGAAGCTCAGAGGATATGGCTCAAAGAAAACTTAAAGAAGCTAAAGCTTATGTTAAAAAATCCCCTGATCTTTCAGGCGGCTATGTTGATATGGCAAACGCATATATCGAA
>JBGUSD010000153.1:0-11111 GCA_045132355.1 Candidatus Gastranaerophilaceae bacterium | reverse complement strand
GTTCCGACCTGATAATCTGGGCCGTAGGAATTTACGTAAGGTGAATAAATTTGCGGGCTCATGCCTGTTGGTGCTCCGTACATGTTTGAAAAGAAATTCCCCAGAGATCCTGCAAGGCCTCTCCATCCGGAGCCAGACATAATCGGGACTCCGCAGTACGGGCTTAAGCTCGAATAATCTGTGTTTGGGTTGTAGTGTGCAATTGCCCTTTGAAGGTTATTGTATCTTGTGTAAATATCACCGTTTTGGATTGTTCCTGTTATTTCTTCTTCAAGACGGGAAATCCTGTTGGGTATACTGTCGTTTTCAAATGTTCGGTTAAAAATTCTTTTTTCATATCGATTAAGATTTTTGAATCTTTTCTGGTGGTTATAGTTGTACGTATTTTTGTTTTGTACAGGCTGTACAAGTGGTGCAAATCCGTCTCTTGCATAATCAATTTGTGCAAATGCGGTGCCTGTAAGTAGTATTATTATTAAAAATATTCTTTTCATATACAAAATTTAAGATAAGATTATACTTTTTAAATTGCCTGAGTGAGCAAGACTACTAGCCCTATTTTGAAAAATGTGCTAAAATCACTGTATGAAGAAAAAAGTTATCGCATATCTGCACACACATTGGGATAGAGAGTGGTACAGGGAGTTTGAAGTTTTTAGGCTGCGGCTTGTGCGTGTATTTGATAATGTTTTGAACATGCTTGAGGATGGAAAGATTCCGTCATTTTACTTTGATGGACAGGTGGCGGCTCTTTTGGATTATTTGGAACTCAGACCTGAAAAAGAAGATTTGGTCAGAAAACTTATCAAGGCTAAAAAATTGTTTATTGGTCCTTTTTATTGCCTTGTAGATGAATTTTTGACGGATAGAATCTGTTTTGAAAAGAATTTGGAAATTGGCCTTAAAATATCAAAAGACTTTGGCTGCGGCGACTTTTTAGGTTATTTTGCAGACACTTTTGGGCATAGCAAAAATATTCCGTTAATATTGAAAAATTTTGGTATTGATAAGGCTGTTGTATGGCGTGGTGTTGGAGATTTGCCTGCAGAATTTGTTTTTAACGGTGTAAATACGGTTAACCTTGTCAGAGGTTACTTTATGGATATATTTTCTGCAAATGTTTCAATTGAAGAGAAAGCAGAATTTTTGAAGAAGAATTTAGATATGATTGCCGAAAAATCTTCTGATACGCTGCTTTTGCCGATTGGCGCAGATCACCTTGGTGTTGAGACTGATATATCTGAACAAATTTCAGCAGTTAACAAGTTGTTGAGTGATTATGAGATAGTTTTAGGCTCACCGTTTGATTATTTTAATTGTGTTAAGTTTAAAACAAAATTTGATGATGAATTGAGGGATAACTCAAAAACCTTTATTCTGCAAGGCTCTTATTCCGCTCGTATGAAGTTGAAACAGTACAATACGAAGTGTGCTTATATGTTGAATCAGGCTGATAAGGTTCAGCAAAAATACGGTAGTAGTTATAATTCCGCAATCGAATATGCTTATAAATTACTCTTGCAAAATCAAGCGCACGACAGTATTTGCGGGTGCTCGACGGATCTTGTTCACAGAGAAAATATCTCAAGGTACGAAAAAATATTGCAAATCTCAAATACTATTATAGAAGAATTGAGGATAAAACACGGGTTTGAGACTCCTATTATGCTTTCTGCAAACAAAATCGGCGGATATGATGTTATAGAAAAGCACAAGGGATTTGATAATTCTTTGCTATATGATACTCAAAAAATTCCTGTAACAGAGGATTATACGACAATTTATTCTCTGAAAAAACATCCTGATAAATTGGTGGATACCCCTGTATATCTCAAAAATAAGAAATTATATGTCGGAGATGTTGAGGTTCGGTTTGTAAGGTGTAAAGATCTTGGCGATACCTATAACTTTGGTGCAAAAGCAGATGATGTGTATGAAGTTGCCAAGATAACAGACTTTTCTGATAGTGTTATAAAAACATCTTTCTTTAATGTTGAATATTCAAGAGGGGAGAGTCTGATTAATTTTAAAATAAAATGGAATAATCGATTTAAAAACAGATTATGGCAGGTTCAGTTTGTTTTGAAAAATCCTGTTGAAGAAACGTATTCTGAGGATATGAATACTATTATCAAAAGGCATTTTGACCCGAGCTATAACATGCGAAAATACCTGCCAAAAACAAAAGGAATTGAGGTTAAAACAAATTTCGCACCTATGCAAAGACTTGTTTGGTCACAAGGTTTTGGAATTGTGACACAAGGACTTACAGAATATGAAGTTATTAAAAATAATCTGAATATAACGCTTTTGCGAAGTGTTGGCGTAATTTCAAACCCTAAAAACCCGTCAAGATCAACTCCTGCAGGGCCGCCTATTGAAGTCCCCGAGGCACAACAGTTAGGTGAAAATACAGCAGAATTTTCTGTAGGATTTTTTGATATAAATGATTGGAAAAATAAAATTAAAGAAGTTTATCCAGACTTCGTTTAACGTCCAGTAAGCGTTGAAGCAAGCAGATTAATATAGCGTTTGTTAAGTTTTGTAAAGTATTTTTGAGTATATAGCAATTATATACTTTAAAAATACTTTATTAATATGTGAGCGATATGCAAACACCAAACACGATTAAATAAACACGAGAAATATACACACTACTATTTACACTACCTACTACACACTAACCTTCTACACACGAGGAATTACGAAAAAGAATTCCGAACTCTATCGAAAGATAGGGTTTTTTTTTAGCCCGAGCAGAGGCATGAACGAAGTGAGAGGTGAACAACAATCAACGGAAACGTTGAGTTTTCGTTGTTGTTGTGAACGTTGCCATTTATCGCGAGGGCGTGCCTGAGGCACTGCATTATTCTTTGTTGAGTTTTGTAATACCGCTTATAAAGGTCTATGCTATTTTTTGTTAATTTTTGAGATGACGCTTTTAAAGAGCAATGATATGGGGTGTGCCTGAGGCACTGCATCATTCTTATTTTGTTTACAAATTTGACTATTTGTTAATAACTCTATATTCTTATAATATGGTAATTTAGCGAGGTAATCATGACGGAATTTAAGTACACAAGGTTGGATAACAGACAATTTACACGAGAAGATATTCACGGCTTTATTGAACAGTACAATATCAAATTTATTAAGTTGCAATTTGTCGACATTAACGGTCAGGTCAAAAATATGGCAATTCCATCTGAGCATGTTGACAAGGCTCTTAACAATGAAATGATGTTGGATGGTTCGTCTATAAAAGGTTTTAGAAGTATAGAAACTTCGGATATGTTTTTCCATCCTGATATCAATTCCTTCCAAATTTTACCTTGGAGAGAAAAGAGTGGCGTAAGTTCAGCGAGATTAATCTGTGATATTTACAATGCTGACGGAACTCCGTTTGAGGGTTGTCCGCGGTGTAATCTGAAAAGGGTTATGAAGGAAGCGGAAAAGCTTGGTTTTTCTATGTTTGTCGGACCTGAGGCTGAATTTTTCTTATTCTCAAGAGATGAAAACGGTAAAGTAACAGCAACAACACAAGACAGGGCAGGTTATTATGATGTTGGGCCGGAAGATTTGGGTGAAGACGTAAGACATGATATAGTACTTACATTGAAAGAAATGGGCTTTGATATAGAAGCGTCTCACCACGAGGGTGCACCCGGACAACATGAAATAGACTTTAGATATGCAGATATTTTGTCTGCCGCAGATAATGTGACGACGTTTAGAATTGCGGTGAAAGCTATTGCATCTCAGCACAATTTGCACGCAACATTTATGCCAAAACCTATATATGGCATAAACGGATCAGGCATGCATTGTAATGTTTCATTGTTTAAGGATGGCAAAAATGCTTTCTTTGACGAAAAGGCAGAATATCAACTCTCAGATACTGCCAAATATGCAATAGGCGGTATGCTAAAGCATGTCAAATCTATTACCGCAATCACAAATCCAACCGTAAACAGTTACAAACGTTTGGTTCCGGGTTATGAGGCGCCTGTATATTTGGCTTGGTCTTTGGCAAACAGGAGTGCGTTACTCAGAGTTCCTGCAAAACGAGGCGTTTCAACAAGAGTTGAATTGAGATCTCCGGATCCTGCATGCAACCCATATTTGGCATTTGCGGCGATTTTGGAAGCTTGTATTGATGGTATCAGAAACAAAATAGATCCGCCGGAACCTGTCGAAAGTAATATCTATAAGTTGACGACAAAAGAGCGTAAAAAGCAAAAGATTGATTCACTTCCAGGCAGTTTGTCCGAAGCTCTTGAGTGTTTAGACAAATCTATTGTTGCAAGGGCTGCGTTGGGAGAACATATATTTAGTGAATTTATGTCCTCAAAGAAAAAGGAATGGGATTCTTTCAGAACGTACGTTTCTCAGTGGGAATTGGATAAATATCTTGAAAGATACTAATAAATTAGCCCTTGCAAATGTGAGGGCTTTTTTATTTTGTGATAATTATCAGATTTCTTGTGTAATTTTCTTCCAGCGGAAGTTTATATTCAATTACATCAATAATTTTTGCTTTATATTTTTTTAAAATTTTTTCTGCAGAGGCAATTTCTTCGTGCGTTTTTATTGATTTGTATGCTATAAAGTATCCGCCGTTTTTGAGTAGTGGAAGAGCATAAGTGCAAATCTTATCCAAAGCTGCTACCGCGCGCGATGTGATTATATCAAATTTTTCTTTTATATTTTCCGCTCTGTCACATACGGGATGTAAGTTTTTTATATCCAAAGCAGATTTTATATTTTCGATAGCATTAATCTTTTTTCTTATGCTGTCAAGTGCGGTTACTTCAATTTCAGGATGGCTTATTGCAATAGGTACTGCGGGAAAACCTCCGCCTGTACCAATATCCAATAATGTTAAGGCGTTTGTGGATCTGTATTTTTTGAAAAATTTCTCTATCGAAAGACTGTCATATATATGCTTTTCCCACAAATATTTTTCGTCATTTTTTGATATAAGATTATGAACGGAGTTTTGTTTCAAAAAAACATCCATATACGTTTTGTAAGAGTCTTTATTCAAAGTGGCTGAACCTTTCTTCTCCGACACGCATCCTTATATCGTTTATTCTGTTTGAAATTTTATCGGCATTGTCGCTGTATTTGCTGTCTTTGGTAAGTTCGTATGCTGTTTTATAATTTTTGTATGCTTTTTCATCATCTTTTTTGTTGTAATAAAGGTCGCCCAACGCTGTGTTTGCCGAAATTATATAGAAGGTTTCGTCCATAGTGTTTGCGCATGCGATTGCTTTACTATAAAACTCAACAGCAGATTCATAGCTTGATGATGAATATATTTCTCCTAATTTCATTGATGATGAATATATTCCGTTAAGATTTTTGGTGGCTTCATATACTTTTAAACTTTCCTGATAGTATTTTATTGCGAGATTTCTTTCGCCCAAATCGTCATAAAGCAGTGCAAGATTTGCAAGAGCATCCGCAAGATATGGTGTATTCTTTAATCGGATACACAATTTATAATATTTTGCAGCCTGATCAAATTGTTCTCTGTCTTCACAGCATAGTGCATATTTGTAATATAATTCGGCAAGAGTTGATTTATCTACATTCATGTGATTTAGTGACAGAGCTTCTTCATAGTATAGGTGTGCGTGTGTAATATCGGTACTTGCAAGTAAATTTAATACTTTAATCCTCAATTCAACGGATATGGAATCCCGATCAATCGTGTCAAGTACCGTTTTTGAGAAATCTTTTTTGAATGTCATATAGAAAATACTTGCCAGTGTATACTTTGTTTCGTACACTTTTTCCATATCTCCTGTTGATTCGTAGAATTCCTGAGCCATTTCACAGTACTTTTCAGCATTGTACCAATCTGAAAGTTGTTGATATCCGTGCGCAAGTTTTGTGTATATTGTCGGAAGATATGTGTAGTAATCTTCATCGTTCTTCTGTGCAAGAGCTTTTATGTAGAGTTCTGTTGAATGTTTGTAGTTAAACTTTGTTTCCTCTTGTTTTGCGTAATTCATTAGTTGAGTAAGTGATAATTTGTTTTCTTCTTCCTCTTGCTGAGCTTTTTTATCGCTTATAGTCATATAATCTTTTATTGAATCCGCAATTGTGTCTAATACACCAAGCTCATTTTCGTCAAAGATGAAGGACATATTCTTAATTTTTTCATCTTTTTCTTCTTTTGATTCTGTGACTTCCTGTTTGACTTCCTGTGCTGTATGAGCGTATTCTGTGTATTCTGTTTGTTTTGTAATATCTTTTGTTATCATAGGCTTTTGCGGAATAAACATGCTGTGAAATTCGATTTCGTTACGCATAGTTTGTCTTGATATTATTAGGTCTCTTTCTAAAGGTTTTAGAGGAAGCTGAGTGTTATAAAGATCAACGCAGCCTTGATGCAGTTTTATTGCTACGCTTCCCGTAATTGAATTTTCTGCTATTGCTTTATAATAGTCTTGCAAATACAAACAGTCATCTTCTTTTGATAAAATCAGGTTATCAATAAAAAATGTTGCCTTTTCCTCGTTATACAAATGTAATGTCTTCAACAGTTTTATGCTGACAGGATGTCTCATTGTTGTTAAAAATCTGAATAAATGTCCGCTTACCGGATCTACTATCGACAATCCTTCCCGCAGGATAAAGTCATTGAAGGATAGAAAACTCTTAGAAAAACCTTCTAAAAAGTCGATAAGTTTCAGGTTTCTGAGTTTCATAATTTTAATCGTTAAGGCCGTATACAAAAAGTATCCACGTGTGTGTTTATATAGTTCATTCGATAGCGGGCCAATCTGTTTAAAATTTTCTGATCGCAAATATTTTTCAAATATTGGTTTGTCAAGAGCAAGGATAGGAACTTTATCGAATTTAAAATCGAAATCATCATAATCAACAACTCTGGTTATTATAATGACTTTTATGTTAGCCCTTGATGCCAAATGCTTTATAAATCCGATTATCTCTGATTTGTTTGCTTTAATTATTTCTTCAAAGGAGTTTATGACAACAACTATCGGTTTTGATATGGTTTCAAAATATGAATTTATTTTTTGGGTAAAGTTTTCCGCTTTGGTTTTCGGAACGGAAATTTTACCCATTGTCGCAAGTTGTTTAAATTCCTCAAAGAAAGTTAAAAGGATATCGTCAAGAATGGTCGTCTCAAAGCAGTTGTAAGTTAAAACGATATTATCGGTATGGGCGAGTGTGTGTTTTGTAATAGAATATTTTCCTGTTCCCATAAATCCGTTAACAACCAAAATTTTTGATTTGCTTCCCAAAAAGTTATAAATGTGTTCTGCTTGTTTAGAATTATTTTCAAGCAAAAACGGGTTTATTCCTGTAAGATCATTCTTCAGCAAATTCTTTATATCAAAATCGGGATTTGTGAAACGGTATTCCATAAAGCTATATTAAATGATTTTACATTTTTTTGCAAATTTGTTTAAATTAATTGCACTTTGAGTTTTTTAATAGTAATATGTTGTATGTCTATGGGGCAAATTTATGGAATTTTTCAGAAAAAATCAAAAGATAATAATTGCAATAATAGCGGTAACTTTTATAGCTTGGACCGTAGGTCTGATGATGTTGCCGATATTGATAAAATAGTAAAGTTATGACAAATACTGTAAAAATAGCTATAATATCCTTTTTAGCGGGTGTGATTTTAATGTTTGTCCCGCAATCTTGTGATGCTACACAAAAAGTTACTACTCAAAAGCAGGCAAGAGAAAAGATTAATCAATTAAAAATAAGAGAAAATGCGGAGAAAAACAAGCTGTATTCAAATCAGAAAAAATTGGAAACAGCGTCAAGCAATCTGCAAGCCTCAAAGACAAAATATAATGATGTTCAATCACAATTAAACCAGATGGAACGGGATTTAGTCTTGGCAAATCACGAGTACAGCAGTATTGACGTAAAGATGAAGGATAGAATTCGCAGAGTTTTTAAGTCCCAGAGAACCGGTATGTTTGAACTTATTTTGTCAACAAGGGATTTGAACTCTCTTATGGATGTCATATATTTTGAGAGAATAGTAATAAAAAATGATTATGCAAGAATGATGCAGGCAAAGAAAAAAGCCAACCAGATTGCCAGTATGAAAAGAGATGTCGAAGCCAAGAAAAAATACTTGGCACAGTCTATTAAGAGCATAAATTCTCAGCAAAAAGATATTCAAAAGGCCATTGCACAGAATGAAAGCATGATAAATAAGCTAAAAACAGACAGAAGATACTATGAACGTACGGAAAGAGAACTTGCAAGACAATCTGAAAATTTACAGTCTATGATAAGCAGGAAGCCTCAGGATAGTACGGTTAGAGTTTCATCAACAGGTTTTATGAAGCCAATAGGAGGAAGAATAACATCCCCGTTTGGTTGGAGGACACACCCGATATTTAATAGCAGAACTTTCCACTCAGGTGTAGATATAGGTGGTCCAAACTATGGCAATATTGTGGCTTCAAATTCAGGTAAAGTCATATATTCCGGTTGGTATGGCGGATATGGAAAGGTTGTAATCATTGACCATGGAAATGTGAATGGTTATCCTACAACGACCTTGTATGCGCACATGTCAACTATAAAAGTAAAGTCAGGCGACCAAGTACAAAAAGGTCAGGTTGTTGGGCTTGAAGGTACAACGGGCTACAGTACCGGACCTCATTGTCATTTTGAAGTTCGTATAAACGGCAAACCTAACAATCCGATGAATTACATTTAAGAAGGTAAGCATTGAAAAAAGCACTATTAATACTTTTTATAACGTTATTCACATTGTCACCTGTTCTTGCAGAGCAGGATGTAGAGCAGACTTATGACGAATTGCTTAATTTTGAGCAAAACTTCTTCCAATCTGCTGAAGTTGCTGCCGAACCTGAGGTTAAAACTGAAGAAGAAAAGAGCTCAAATACATATTATACAGATGAGAACGGCCCGCTAATTCAAAAGGAAGAACGTTTTGTTCGTCATATGCCGCTTTTTAAAAAGATTAGACTAAGAATACAAAAGGCAATAAAAATTCACAATATCAAGACGGAAAAAAGCCAGATTGCACGTGAGAAAAGATGGTATGAGCGTGACCTAAAAAAGGAAATGGAAAAGGAAAAACAGGCCCTTGAAGGTTTGGATATAAAATATATGGACTATGATGGCGCGATTTCCACGGAAATTTCTCCTGAAACAAAAAAAGAAGAACAACAGTCTCAAGAAGTCGGTTTAGTTGGTGAAGTAGAAGAACAAGCTACAGAAAATGAAGTTATGCTTGATTGCGATATAGTTTCCACAGACGAAAATACGGGAGAAGTTGAGGCTATAGGTAATCCGATTGTCATTTTCCCTTCTCAACAGATAAAACTTACGGCTGACAAAATGATTTATAATCATGAGTCAAATATATTGAAAGCTATCGGAAACGTTGTCTTGACAAAAGAAGGAATTCCTGTGTATGGGGATTATCTTCAGGTAAATATGAATGAAGAAAATATCTTTATTGATAACGTAAAATCAGAGCCTTCTACCATGAAAATCACAGCAAGAAAAGCTGAAAGTAGCGATGGCTTAATGGTTTTGACCGAAGGCCATATGTACTCAAATGAATCTCAAAAACTCAATTTGATTACAAGAATGGCAGGTCCTGACTATTCACAAATGATTGTAAGAGATGAAGACAGAAGTTTCTTCAACGGAGACGGTTCAGCAAGCGTAAAACTTGTATCTTCAAGTATTAACGTTAAAGCCGGCAAGGAACATGATATCTTTGAAGCTAAAGATACAGAGGTATACTATAACGATAAATATCTTTTTACATGGCCGTCTTTTACGGCATATACGAACAAAGACAGAGAATACTTTGAAGCAAACTATCCTGAGCTTGGTTCTATGTCAAAATTGGGTATGTTTATAGGCCCCGGTCTTGTTGTTCCGACACCGTTTGGTTCAACTTTAAAGTTGATACCAACAATTAACTATAAACATGGTTTTGGTTTTGGTGGTGTTGCAAAATTCAAATCAGCATTTAACGATACACAATTTGCGTACAGTTCAGCAGCTAATACTGTTGTCTTGAGAGGTAGACATGATTTGGATGAACATTTATTCCTCCAATACGGTATAAATTCATATACTGATAACTGGTTCTTGGGCAGAAGAATGCCAAAATACTTGGCTGAACTTGTTTATCATAAATCAACTGTGCTGCCTAATTTTCTTGCAGAAGGCAGAGATTTGAGATTTACTCACAGGGCATCTGCTGCATACGCAAAAGACGGTAATTGGAATATGAGAACAGAACATATTTCAAGTTCCGGTGTTGATACGGCAAGGTTCAGATACATGGCAGAAATTAATCAAAACTTGTTCAGATATACGGATAAACCAAATAGAAAAGTTTTTGAATTAAACTTGTTAATGCAGGGTTCCGCAGCAGTATACGGAACGGGTGACACTCAGTTCATTGGCAGGATAGGTCCAAATATTCACTCTCAGTACAAATATTGGATGCAGGATATTTCATTCTTTATGTCCGGCTATTCAGATCATACGCCGATGCCCGTATATGATATGTATCGTTATGGCCATTCAAACATATATATAAGAGAAGCGTTAAGGTTAAACAAATATATATCTGTGGGTTGGCTTGGTTCTGTAACGTTGGGTAAAGATTCTCCAAACGAGAAATTATTCCAGGAAAACGGTTTCTTTATATCAATAGGGCCAGATGATTTAAAACTAAACTTGGGTTATGACTTTATGAGAAAGATGACCTATTTTACAATAGGTTTGGCTATTGATGCTAAAAATACAACCGTAGATTTTGATAAGATGACAATAAAGAATGCAGAAAGACTGGGTAAATCTGATAAGGAAGCCGATGATGTGGCTTTCAGGGTTAGTGATCCAAAGCAAATAAGTAAAAAATCAAGCAAAAAACTTCAATATGCTGAGGTTATAGACATAGAAGATCCTAATAAGGAACATATTTAATGGATTTAAAGGAAACAAAGAAAAGTTTAATAAAATATGGAAAATTGTTGGGAAAGAAAAACTTTACGCCCGGCACATCCGGTAATATATCTGCAAGATATGGGGAGAATATTGTAATA
>JBGUSD010000152.1:0-1686 GCA_045132355.1 Candidatus Gastranaerophilaceae bacterium | reverse complement strand
TTGATGCTATTCCGACAGGAGCTTTGGCGTTGGATGTAGCCTTAGGTGTTGGCGGTGTTCCTCGAGGAAGAATTATAGAAATTTATGGTCCTGAGAGCTCAGGTAAAACAACTTTGGCACAACATATTGTTGCAGAATGTCAAAAACGTGGCGGTATTGCAGCATTTGTTGATGCAGAGCATGCTCTTGATCCGGAATATGCAAGAGCTTTGGGTGTTCAGGTTGATGATTTGCTTATATCTCAGCCGGACACCGGTGAACAGGCACTTGATATCACAGAAGAACTTGTAAGATCAGGTGCGGTTGATGTTGTTGTCGTTGACTCTGTTGCGGCACTTGTTCCAAAGGCTGAAATTGAAGGTTCAATGGAAGATCAGCAAATGGGTTTGCAGGCTCGTTTGATGTCAAAGGCTCTGAGAAAATTGACAGGTATTATCGGAAAAACCAAAACAACCGTTATATTTATCAACCAATTGCGTATGAAGATTGGTGTTATGTATGGAAATCCTGAGACGACAACCGGTGGTAATGCCCTTAAATATTATGCTTCAGTTCGTATGGAAATCAGACGTGTTGAAGGTTTGAAGGGTGAAAATGGTGATGTCGGAAACCATGTCCGCGTAAAAGTCCTGAAAAACAAAGTTGCACCTCCTTTTAGAACTGCTGAATTTGATATTATATTCGGTAAAGGTATTTGCAAAATCGGCAACATTCTTGATGTTGCGGTTAACCTTGATATAGTCAAAAAAGCGGGTGCGTGGTTCAGCTTTAATGATGAAAAATTGGGTCAGGGTAGAGATAAAGCAAAAGAATTTTTGACAGATAACCCTGATATCTTGGCTGAAGTTGAACGCTTGGTAAGAGAAAAACTTGCAGAACAATAGTTGAGTTTATATTAATTGTAAATATTTGTTAACGTCCAAAGCATGAATTGGCAAGTATTTTCATGTTTGTTTTTAGAATAATCGTAATAACAAATTGGAGGTTAGACAAAATGCAAGTAAACGCAATTAATTATGCAAACAGTTTAAATAGAGTAAATTTTGAAGGTAAAAAGAAAAAGGGTGTAAGCAGATATGCAGCTCCTGCAGCAGCAGCCGCTATTATGCTGTCTCCTGCTATGGTACAAAGCTGCCAACCTATTTCACTTGATGTTAGTGCAAAAGCAAAAGCTATCGCTCTTATAACTATGCCAAGAGATTCTATTTGTTGCTGTCCGGGAAAAGATACCGTTATTATAGAAGTTCCTAAAACAGATACATTGTATTTGGATAAAGGTTTCAGCTTAGACAAAGAAGTTCAAGACTCTTTGAATATTTGGAGAGGCGACTATGTAGGTGTAGATGCAAAAGGTGACGAAGATAACCCTGGTTCTCACAAAAATCAAGTTTTGATGAGCTTGAGCGGTTTGAGAGACTGGGAATACCGCAGACCGGAATATATCAACCTTGATCTTGCAAAATCTAACAGCAAGGAAACAGTGTACAACCACGTATACTTAGGTGAAGCAGGTTTGGTAGACGGCGAAATCAAAGTTAAGAAAGTTAATGCCGGCGATGTTACTGTTGTTGGTAAAGACGGCAAAGAATCAAGCAAAGTTACAGGTTTGATGTTTGATGATGGCGAACACAAAGTATTTGCTCATTCAAACGGCAGAGATTCAATATATGTATTTAAACAAATTAC
>JBGUSD010000151.1:0-2026 GCA_045132355.1 Candidatus Gastranaerophilaceae bacterium | reverse complement strand
AGCAAAAGATATTACGAGGACGTCTTTGATGGTTGATAGTGATGATGATAGATATGATGCGGCTGAGCAATTTGTTACTAAATATCTTAATGTAAAACATGATTGTGAAAACATAAACGATTGTTTTGCAAGTAAATATACGAATACTAACGGTGATAGTATCGGGCAGGTCGTATATTCAGGGGCGTATTGTGCGAAAATCTCGACGGGAGCGTCTGTTTGTGTAAGACCTTCTGCTGAAAAGGATACTCCGGTATCAATATGCGTTGATACAAACGGTACGGAGCGCCCAAATATCGTAGGCCGCGACTTTTATAGATTCTTTGTGTATAAAGATGGTTTTATTTCAGACGGGATTACCTTTGAAGGTAATAATGAGGAACTTGACCCTTGGTATGGTACTGCAAATTTCACAAAAGAGGATTGCTTGAATAGTGAGTATGGTGGGGGGTGCCTTTACCAAATTATGAATTCAGAATGGGTAATGGATTATTAGTATGAACAGAAATTACCTTCTGATTACAAAATATTTCTTGAGTTATGTACCCTCAAGATTTCTTGTCGTGCTTAACTCCTTTATAATTGTTCCGGTATTCGCCCAAATGCTCACTTCCGGGGAGATGAGTATTTTCCAACTGACGGTAGGTCTGTTGAATTTAGTTTGTACTTGTTCAACGGATTGGATTGCAAAATCTGTATTAAGGTTTTATCAGCGATACTCTGACGAGGGCAGGCTTGATGCTTTTTTGTCAAATGCCGTGATTATTTTTTTCTCGGTATATATTATTACAGGCATTCTGTTTCTTTTGTCTGCAAATTATGTTTTATTAAAATTTTCTATACCAAAAGATGTTTTCTTTTTTACGTTGTTTTTAATAATTCCGGTTGGAATACGTCAGGTATTATATCAGTTGATGAGAATCTTTGACAAACCTGCTCTGTACACCGCAAGTATAGTAATTTACCAAATCTCTGTAATTTCATTGTTTTTACTATTTGCAGGTATGATACCAAAGGTCATGGCTGTCTTAACAGCGATGCTTATCGCAATTTTTATGATTGATATTTATATTATTTGGGATTTGAAGCCTAAATTCAAATTTAAATTTTCTATTAATCTTGGACTTTTAAGGGAATCGTTGGTTTATGCTTTACCTCAAATTGTTACGAATACCGGTATTTGGACAATTTTACACGTTGGTAAATATGTATTTCAATATAACAGAATGTTTGAGGATACCGCAGTTATATGTGCGGCAATACTTTTGGGATCTTGTATTTTAACTCCGTTATTTTCTTCGTTCAATTTTGCACTGTTTCCAGTTATTATAAGAAAGTTTGAGCAAAAGAATGTTATAAAAAACTTTATGACAAGTGCCTTGCAGTTGTATTGTGCTTTGTTTGTTCCAATTTCATTGTTATTTTGCTTCTTTTCAAAAGATATAGCGCAGATTGCGTTTTCAGGAAAGTATCCTACATCATATATAATTATAGCCTTTTTTGCTCCGACTCTGTTTTTTCATGAATTAATGAAGCTATTTAATTTTAAATATCATTTGAAAAATAAAACGTATATAGAGATGGCTGTTACATTTTTTGTAGGCCTTATTGCAATAAATGCAAATATTCTGCTAATTCCTAGAGTTGGACTTGTTGGTGCGGGTATTGCGCTATTGGGTTCTATGCTATTGTTGTTTATGTTGAATATTTTTGTTCGTATAAAGGGTATAGACTATGTCAGATATGGCAGCGTTATAAAAACAGGTGTCTTATCTGTTATTACGTCAATATTCTCTTTTGGCTTTGTATTCTTAATGCCGATTCCGGAAAGCTTTGTCTGGGCCGCTGCTTTAAAAATGATGATGTACTTGTTTATGGTTTACGTTTTATCGTATGTCTTTTCTAAAAAGATATTGGAAACGTAAATATTCTTTTGATTTTGAAGTTTTCCTTGTCTGCCAAAAGCTGAGATTTCATCTTTTGCCAAACTTCTTCTTCTGCTTGAGACGGGTTGTATCTTACCCAT
>JBGUSD010000150.1:0-2335 GCA_045132355.1 Candidatus Gastranaerophilaceae bacterium | reverse complement strand
GTTCCAAACCATACCGACAGAAGCGTACGGCTGCCAGCCGTTTTTGGTATTACCGATAAATCTCAGTGCAGGATTCAACTGAATTGTGTGCATAGGATCAGAATCAATTCTAACACCTGCAGCATTTGTATAGTCAAAAGTATTTACCATAGAATATGCAACAAACATTCTCGGCTGGATAATAAATTTACCACCGGCAAATTCAAAGTTGTATCCTGTTTTTGAACCGATACCTGTCATAAGCATTGCCATATCGTCTTTGCCGTACATTGTGTGAGCTTCTGCACCTGCCGCACCAACTGTTGCAGTCAGAGCAGTCCAGAAGTTACCTTTGTAGAAGGTTTCGGTTAAGCCTAACAAGCCGCCGTTCATTGAAGCATCAACACCTTTATAATCTATTTGGGCACCGTTATATCCGAGGTATGCCGTACCGACATTGTACCAGCCTTTTTTCAGTTTGTGGATATTTGAGTCAAAACCGACTAAAGTACCGTAAGATATGGTATCAACCTTCGGTCCGTTTTTAAGGTTTATACTTTCAAATACGGAATATGGTTTTACCCAAACAGATTTGTTTTCGTGAGAAAAATCAACATAACTTGCGTTATCGTTATAATCTGTTGAAAGTGCATAAACGTTGTCGTTTGCTTTTGCAAATCTGTCCATAGCAGAGAAGTTCATGAAGGTGTCGCCGTGTTCAAATGCAAAACGTAAGGCCTCGTTCATTGCCGCATTTGCACCCATCTGTGTAGCAACAGGTGAAGCTAATACGGCGGGGTTCATACTCGGTGTGGGCGGGGGTGTCGGTTTTGATTCCGGACGGGTGAATACAAAATACCCATCATCTGCTTTTTTCTTGGTGTCGTATTTTACATCATATTTATAAATCGGTGTGTAAGCTTCCTTTACACTCGTCTTAACAGTATTTTTAAAGGACTTGTCTGCAAAACGGACAAAAGTTTTTGCTTTTTTACCGTCAGATATAAGGTTCATTGCATTGACATTAATTCTGCCTTTACCTGAGCCGGTATAGTTATCTGCAGTAATCCTGCCCATTTTTTTGTTAGCCAAATCAACATCAACAGAATCTATGTTTATTGTGCCGCCGTTCATTCCGAAGTTATCAAAATGCAACGGAACAGGTGCCATCTTACCTATATTTATTGTACCTGAATTCATTGTTAATGAGTTGGTTGCATCACTTGGACTTAAATGCTGTGCATCTTTTACATATGTCGTGACATTATCGTGCTCTATATCCAAATGCCTTAATTCGTTGTTCAGATATACTTTACCGGTATTGTCACCTTTTATTTGAAGTTTACTCTTGGGTGAGCTTACCGTCTCTGTAACTATTTCAGGAGTGTCTGTCGGATTACCGTCTTTATCAAGATATACGTCCATAATCCAATCTTGAGCATCTTCATCATATCTGTCCATCATCGGATATTTGTGATAGGTAAATTCTTTTGTCTCGGGTTTTGACCCGACAATTTGGTCATCTATGACAAAAGTACCGTTGCCTGTTGCGTTAAGGCTTAATGTTGTTGGGCTAGTATCTGATTTGACAATTGATTCCTGGTAAATAAATTGACCTGTCTCCTGAACTTCGCCTATGTGTTGAACATTAACAGAGGCTTCACCGGGCGCAGTTGAAATAAAAATACCTTCAGGACGAACACCGTCTTTATCTTCAACATAGTTGCCGGAAACTTTGAATTCATAATTGTCTTTTGCGTTCAGTTGTAAATCTTTTTCTGTGTATATAGCGCCACCCAGAGCTTGTCCCTCAGGGGATTTTGTGTAGTTGTTTGTGAAACTTGAATTTGTAACACCTTCGGTTATTGTGCCGTTATTATACAACGCACCACCTTGTGCTACGGTTTTACCTTCAGCATAGTTGCCGTCAAATTCTGACGATAAAGCCTTTATAATACCTGTGTCACCATCAATACTTATTGCTCCGCCTTTCGCGTTGCTCTCATTAGAAATAACGTGGTTACCCAAAAATTTTGCATTTAATTCTTCTATCTCTCCGGTGGTATAAATAGCGCCACCCTGGGCTTCGCCTGTTTCAGATTTTGCGTGGTTATTTAAGAAATTTGAGTTTTGTATTTCTTTTAAATTTGCTTCGTTGTGTATTGCACCACCCTGAGCGCTGCCGGAATTTGATTGTGCATAGTTCCCTTCAAAATCTACAGAATCTATTTTATTCAGACTTGCTGTTGTCATCAGAGATATTGCACCCCCACCGGCTCTGTTGCTGTTTGACTGTGCGTAGTTTTCTGTGAAAGTTCCTTTTATTGTTTCTATATTTGTGTCTGGGTTTTGCAAA
>JBGUSD010000149.1:0-1243 GCA_045132355.1 Candidatus Gastranaerophilaceae bacterium | reverse complement strand
TAAATAATCTTCTTTTGTGTAATCTTTGTATTTGTCCATATTTATATCTCCCTAGTACTTCCATACTAGCACAAAGATAGATTATTTAACAATTTGAGCTACATAGTTGTAGTATTCGTTATTCTTGAAGTTTTTTATGTTTTCACGTATTTGTTCTTTTGTCAAAAAGCCCATACGATATGCAATTTCTTCAAGACATGCTATCTTTATACCTTGGTTTTCTTCAACTGTTTGAATAAATTGGCTTGCTCTCAAAAGTGATGCGTGAGTTCCTGTGTCAAGCCAAGCGAATCCTCTGCCCAAAAGTTCAACATTCAAACTGCCGTCTTCAAGATAAATTTTGTTCAAATCGGTTATTTCTAATTCTCCTCTGGCAGACGGTTTCAGATTTTTTGCAAAGTTTACAACTCTGTTGTCATAAAAATACAGGCCTGTTACCGCATAATTTGATTTTGGCTCTTTCGGCTTTTCTTCCAAAGAAATTGCTTGTCCGTTTTGGTCAAATTCTACAACCCCAAATCTTTGCGGGTCTTTGACCGGATAGCCAAATACGGTTGCTCCGCCTTTTTCTTCAATAGATTTAACTGTATTTTGAAGTGTATCTGAAAATCCGGGACCGTGAAAAATGTTATCGCCCAAAATCAATGCGGCGCAGTCTTTTCCGACAAATTCTTCACCTAAAATGAAAGCTTGTGCAAGTCCGTCAGGGCTTGGTTGTTCTTTGTATGAGAATTTAACGCCAAATTGACTTCCGTCCCCCAATAGTTTTTTGAAATTCGGAAGATCGTGTGGTGTTGAAATAATTAAAATATCTTTAATTCCGGCAAGCATAAGAACTGATATTGGGTGATAAACCATAGGTTTGTCATAAACCGGCATCAATTGTTTTGAAACAACCATTGTGCTTGGCCATAATCTTGTCCCGCTACCGCCTGCAAGTACTATTCCTTTCATAGATCCTCCAGTTTTATATAATCTTTTAGTGCTGTTTCCCATTTTCTGCAATATCCGCGATTGTCCATAACACTGTTATGTGGACGTTTTGCAGGGCATGGAAATTCTTCTGTCGTGCAAGGTTTGAGTGTCAAACCTTCTTTGTTGTCTTCAGTTGAAATAAGTTCAAATATTTTCTTTGCAAACCCGTACCATGAAGTTTTGCCTGAACCGCATATGTGATAAATACCAAAAGGCTCTTCTGTCAGTAATCTTACGATACCGTTTGCAAGTTCAACAGTCCAAGTCG
>JBGUSD010000148.1:0-1196 GCA_045132355.1 Candidatus Gastranaerophilaceae bacterium | reverse complement strand
AAAATCTGGTATTTATCATGGTTTTGCTCAAGTTTGATTATGCGGTCAGAACCCACCCTCATTTTGTCTGCCATACGGAAGCTTCTGTCCATATCCTTTTGCATTTGTCGTTCCTGACGCTCAAAGGCTTTTTCCATTCTCCGCATATGGGTTTCCGGATTAAGCATATGTTTAAAGTACCAATCTGCAACCATATATGACGCTAAAAATGAGCCCAAAAGCACTAACAATCCGCAAAGTAAGTACTTTATAAACGGATGTTTTTCATAGCAATCACAAAATTTGTCGTGATGGTGGTGATGTTCCTCGTGTTCAATATTTTCGTTATTTTCTTCCATAATATAACTCCTTTCGTCAAATATATTATAGCATTTATTAAACATGCGCCATAGCCCGACAAGATAATTATTTATGTTGTATTTAAAATTTAGCCGTGTTATAATGTTTTCAAAAAAGAGGGAACTTTATGGCTAAAATATTAGTAACTATGCCTGATGAATTTTTGAATAAGGTTGATGGGTTTGCATCTTCAGAACAATGCTCACGTAGTGAATTTATCAGAGAAGCTCTGAAAACATATATGAGACGTGTGTCAGCATCTCAAGCTAAAGCTGCACCTAAAAATGCAGAAATCCTTGAAAACCTTATTGGTTAAATTCCTTTACAAATATATCTACCCATCTGACTAAATTTGTCAGTTCGTATGGTTTTGGCATATACAAATCAGCCCCGTAATTCAGGATTGTTTCCTTGTCGTGATAAATTGAGGTTACAATCAGTTTTACGTTTTTGTAATTTTCGTCTTCTTTTATTGTTTTGCATGTTTCAAGGCCTGTTTCTTTATCACCTGTGTCAAGAATTAAAACGGCAGGAGAGGAATCTTTATCTACAATTTCGTACCCCTGAAGCTCAAGAATTGTTTTTAAAAGCAAATACATAGCTTCATCAGGCTCTATAATTGATACTTTGTTATTAAATTCTTTCTGTATAACAGCATCTTGAGCTGATATTTTTGGGCATTCAATCAAATAATTTGATTTGTTTGGCAAATGCGCCATATTCCTTGTTTGAACAAGGGCATTTACAAGTTGAGTTATGTTGTCAAATTGGTTAAACTCATTTGTTACAACACCGATTGTTGTGTGGACAAATTCGGATCTTCTGCCTGCGTATTCATCACCCTGAAGTATTACATA
>JBGUSD010000147.1:0-3204 GCA_045132355.1 Candidatus Gastranaerophilaceae bacterium | reverse complement strand
GTTAGGGCTTTTGTATTCTATACCCATTTCATTTAGGGTTTTTATAAAGTTTTGAGCACAAATTTTTTGAGCTTCAGGTGGTACAATCCTCAATATTTCAACTGTTCTTGAAATTACCGGATCTTTGTCGTACCAGCGGTTATTTGCATTAACCGGTTTTACCATTGCATAAAATTTATCTATTGTTTCTTTTGATACTTTTTCTTCAATTTTTTGCAGGAATATTTCTGCCTGAGCTCTCAATTCTGTTTGATAATTTTTCAAAAGCTCAATAACTTCTAACAGTAACGGATCATGATCATACCAACGTTTATAAGTAGGACTCATTTCGAATTTCCTCCGTAAGCTCGATAGGAGTTATGACTTCATCTTTTCTCTCTATCTTGCCTCCTAACAATCTTATCTTATTTTCGAAATTTTCGTATCCTCTATCTATATGATGTAGTTTTTCTATAACAGAGTTTCCTTCTGCCATCAATGCAGCAACCACTAAAGATGCCCCGGCTCTAAGATCGCTTGCTGTAAGTGTTGCACCTGTGAGTTTTTTAACCCCCTTTATGATTGCATGGTTTCTGTCTTGGTGGATATCTGCACCCATCCTGCGAAGTTCTGGAACCTGCATAAATCTGTTTTCGTATAGACTTTCTGTGATGATTCCGACTCCGTTTGCAGTTGTTAAAAGTGTCATTGCCATTGACTGCAAATCTGTTGGAAATCCCGGATAAGGTTGGGTTACAAAATTGATAGAATTAAGCCTGTTTTTGCACATAACCTCTATTGAGGTCGGATCAACAAGCTTGATATTTGCACCCATTTTCAGCAATTTGTCTGTAAAGAAGGTCAAATGTGCAGGATAGATGTTTCTTATTACAGCTTTTCCCCTTGTTCCGACAATAGCTGCCATAAATGTTCCCGCTTCAATTCTGTCAGGAATTGTTGTGTATTCAATCGGGTGTAAGTCTTCTTGTTTTACACCGTTAATAATAATCTCGGATGTTCCGGCACCGATTATATCTGCACCCATAGCATTTAAAAAATTTGCTAGGTCAACAATTTCAGGTTCTTGCGCTGCGTTTTGGATTGTTGTAGAACCCTCTGCCATAACCCCTGCAAGCATTATGTTTTCTGTTGCACCGACAGATGGCAGGTCTAAACAGATTTCAGCACCAACAAGTTTGCTTGCTTTGGCATGAACATATCCGTTTTCGATTTTTAACTTTGCACCGAGCGCCTCAAGTCCTTTGATGTGGAAGTCAACTCTGCGTTCTCCGATAGCACAGCCGCCAGGGAGGGCAACGATTGCTTCTCTGCAACGTGAAACAAGTGCTCCCAAAACATTGAATGATGCTCTCATCTTACTTACAAGTTCGTATTTTGCAGTGATCTCGGTTATTTCTGTCGCATCTATTGTCAGGGATTTTTCTTCTTTGTCGTAAGAAGTTTTTACGCCTAAACTATTGATTACCTGAAGCATAATTTCAACATCTGTAAGTTCAGGTACGTTATATATCTTGGATTCACCCTTCGCCAGCAGTGCTGCAGCCATAAGTTTCAATACTGAATTTTTTGCACCACCTATGGAAACTTCACCCTTGAGCGGTGTTCCGCCCTTTATATAAAATTTTTCTACCAATTTTATTTCCTCAAAAAGTCTGTAATCATCTGATATTATCATAATACAACCATACAGGTGTGGTGTAAATATTTTAAAATATATTAAGACGCAGAATATTAAAAAATAATAAATTTTCCTTGTTAAATATGTTTGATAAACTATAATATAGTTAAAGGGGAAAATTATGAGTAAGAAAAACAATCCGTTTAGTAAAGACAGTATAAAAGACGTGGAAATTTCTTCTGAAGAACAGGTCGAAGATACGGCACAGGAAGAACAACAAACAGGTGAAGATAATAAACTTCAGGAAGAATATGACAAACTAAACCAACAGTATATAAGGCTTGCTGCTGATTTTGACAATTTTAGGAAAAGACAGGAGCAAGAACGCGAAAGTCTTTTACGTTTTGGTACGGAAAACGCTCTGTCTAAAATGCTTGATGTAATCGACAACTTTGAACGCGGTGAAAAGGCGCTTGAAAATGTTGATGATTGTGCCAAGGTTAAAGATAGTTTTAACCTGATACACAAACAGGTTTTGGAAACTTTGCAAAAGCTGGGTCTTGAAGAAATTGATGCAGAAGGTAAAGAATTCGACCCGAATTTTCATGATGCGGTTATGCAAACTCCAACTTCAGAAAACCCAGAACATACAATTATAGCAGTTTTGCAAAAGGGTTACAAAATAGGCGATAAGGTTTTGAGACCTGCGCTTGTAAATGTAGCTGTTTCGGAATAAAATAAAAGGAAATATGACAGATTACTATGAAATATTGGGTGTGTCAAAAGATGCAACCAAAGACGATATAAAATCAGCCTTTAGAAAAATGGCAAGAAAATACCATCCTGACGTAAACAAAGCACCGGATGCCGAAGAAAAGTTCAAAGAACTCGGAAAAGCTTATGAAACATTGATGGATGATAATAAACGTGCAACTTATGACCGTTTTGGTGAAGACGGTCTAAAAAATGCAGGATTTGATACCGGTGGTCCGTTTGCAGGTGGCTTTGGCGACTTGAATGATATATTTAATTCATTCTTCGGTTCTATGGGCTTTGGCTTTGGCGGAGGTCATGCCGACCCGAATGCTCCGCGGCGCGGAGAAGATTTAAGGCTTGATGTAGAAATTGAGTTTGAAGAAGCCGTTTTTGGTGTTAATAAAGAGGTAAAATTTGACCATCTTGAAACATGTACGGAATGTAACGGCTCAGGGGCAGCCAAAGGCACAAAACCTATAACTTGTCCTACATGTCATGGTTCAGGACAGGTTCAGTCTGTTGCAAGGACTCCGCTTGGTTCTTTTACGCAAATCAGTGTATGTCCTGATTGTCACGGCTCAGGTCAAAAAATCGGTACGCCATGCCCTGCTTGTAAAGGTTATGGCAGAATAGAAAAAGAAAAGAAAATAGAAATAAAGATACCTGCCGGAGTGGATAATCATTCAAAAATCAGAGTGTCCAGAGAAGGCGATTCCGGAGTGAACGGCGGCCCGAATGGAGATTTGTTTGTGGTTTTGCATGTCAAACCTTCCGAATATTTCCAAAGAGACGGACTAAATGTTTACACTGAACTTGATATAACACCGGCA